>JAISTJ010000075.1 GCA_031272655.1 Tannerella sp. | reverse complement strand
AGCTCCACATCCCCTACCGAGGCTACCGAGCCGGTCAGGTTGATCTTTTTTTGGACGCCGTAGCCTACAACTACCACTTCCTCAAGCATTTGGGTGTCTTCCTGCAGGACAACGTTAAGAGTAGTCTGGTTTCCAACCGTGATCTCCTGCGTAACATAACCTACGTAGGAGATTTGTAACACGGCGTTGTTGCCGACTGTGAGAGTGAACTTGCCGTTGGCATCGGTGATGATGCCGTTAGTAGTTCCTTTCTCTTTGACATTGGCGCCGATAACCGTTTCGCCGGTGGCGTCGGTTACGGTTCCACTTATGCGCTTTTGAGCTAAAGCGCTGAATGAGAGACTCATTATGAAACATAGCAGGCATAGAGCCTTGCTCAATGTTCCGCTCGCTGAAAAGATTTTTTTCTTTTTCATACGTAAAAAATGTTAAGTGAATATTAATGTTAAAAAAACTTATTGGTTCTACTGGATTGCTTCGGGCTACGCCCTCGCAATGACGGGGTGGGGGTGTTGGATTGCTTCGGAAAAAGGAAACGCAATGACTAAAAGAAACTGCATCCGGTTTGAAAAAAAATCGGATGCGAAGGTTTTGTAAGTTGCTGATTTTTGTTATTATACGCGCGCGAGACGCCAGGTTTACATCTCTCTCTCACTCTCTAATAAAATCTATGACATTTTTGCGTTTTTCAGGAAAAAAATGATTCGACTCTCCGAAAATTTTTCCGGAGCGACCAAAATTTTTTATCCTTATTTTCTCTATCATAGTTTTATAAATTTTTAAACTGTTTTTGTTAATCGCGTCAAAGATCGGTATAATTTTCTTAACCACCAAAAAAAATTATATGTTTAACAACATAGTTTTTTAACATATTTTGATAACATATTTTTGTGACATATCGAAACAACAAAGGGAGCATTCCGGAACATCATGTACCACGTCATTGCGAACGCATGACGGCGGGAAGACGAATATTTTTCCCCGTATATACAATATATTATTTTATATGCCGTTATATATCAAGAAACGGACTTAAAAGAATTTAGACAATGAAACAGTTGATTTTAACGTTTTTTGCGGTTATACTGTGCTACTCGCTGTTCTTTGACGAAGGGCGGAAGAGTCGGACGACAGTAAAAGAAGTCAGCGAAAAGCCTGACGTAGCGCCCTCGTTTATTAAAACAAGGCAGGATACGTCCGATTATTTTAAATTCAAAAGTTGTTATTATACTGTGAATGAGCAGGATTGGGATAGAGAAGGGTTTGTTTCGCCGAACGGAGTTATTGCTTGGCGATGAGACCATGCAACGGCTTGCTGCCTGCAAAGTGATAATCTTTGGAACGGGTGGGGTAGGGAGCTGGTGTGCCGAAAGCCTTATTAGAACAGGCGTCCGAAACATTACACTTGTTGATTCCGACCGGATATGCGTTACTAATATCAACCGGCAGATGATGGCGACCGTCAATACCGTCGGCGCAGTGAAAGTTGAGGCGCTGAAAAACCGCCTGCTTGAAATAAACCCCCTTGCACAAATCGAAGCGTTGCAAATGATTTACAGCAAAGAGACTTGCGACATGTTCGATTTAGACGATTACGACTATGTGATTGACGCCATAGACAGCTTGGAAAACAAGGTGTTACTTATACAGCGCGCCACCCGGAGCAAAGCTGTGTTTTTTGCGTCCATGGGTGCTGCGCTGAAGATTGACCCTACACGAGTGCGGGTTGATGAGTTCTGGAAAGTTAAGGGCTGTCCGCTGGGCGCCGCTCTTCGCCACAGGATAAAAAAGTCCGGTGTGATGCCGGCGAAGAAATTCCTTTGCGTTTATAGCGATGAAGTGCTTGAAAATAAAGGATTTAACCGTTCCTGTGGCACCGAACAATGTCTCTGTCCAAAAGCGCCGACAGGCCCCGGCGACCCCGACCTTGTCAATCACGAGTGGTGTAGCCTCAAAGCCCAAATCAACGGCACAACGGCTCATATCACGGCTATTTTCGGGTTTACGCTTGCGGGGTTGGTGTTGAAGGACATTTTTTGAATTGAGAATTGAGAAATAAGAATTGAGAATTAAAAATTAAGAATTAAGAGGTAAGGGGTTGAGGTTTTTTTGTATCTTTGCGGTTTCAAAAAGGTCAAATGTATGATGGAAATACTTGATACAACCCTGCGTGACGGGGAACAGACATCCGGAGTTTCGTTTGCTTCAGCCGAAAAACTCCATATAGCGCGGTTGCTGCTCGAAGAGTTGCATGTGGACCGCATTGAGGTTGCGTCCGCGAAAGTGTCTGATGGTGAGTTTGATACGGTTAAAAAAATATCCGCTTGGGCTGCGGCTAACGGCTATTTGGACAGGATTGAGGTGCTCGGTTTTGTGGACAGCGATAAGTCGCTCAGTTGGATTTCCGAAGCCGGTTGCCGCGTCGTGAACCTGCTTTGTAAAGGCTCACTCAAGCACTGCACCGAGCAGCTGCGGAAATCACCGGAACAGCATCTCTCTGATATTGAGGACATTATAAAAGAAGCTGAAGCAAGGAATATTATTGTCAATGTCTATCTTGAGGATTGGTCAAACGGAATGATAAGTTCCCCGGACTATGTTTATGCGATGATGGACAGGCTTAAAAATCAGGCAATTAGGCGCTTTATGCTTCCCGATACGCTTGGAATTTTGAACCCGTCCAACACCGGCAAGTTTTGCGGACTGATGCGTCAGCGTTATCCGTCATTGCATTTCGATTTTCATGCCCACAACGATTATGATCTTGCCGTCGGCAATGTGTATGCTGCGGCTGCGGCGGGCGTCAATGGCATTCATACTACGGTGAACGGGCTTGGCGAGCGTGCGGGCAATGCACCGCTGACAAGTGTTATAGCGATGCTTCACGACCAGCTGAAGATTAGGACGAATATCGTTGAAAAGAAACTAAACCGCGTCAGCAAGGTCGTTGAGTCGTATTCCGGCATCCGCGTCCCGAACAACAAACCGGTGATTGGCGACAACGTTTTCACGCAGTGCGCAGGAGTTCATGCCGACGGCGACAGTAAGAACAAGCTGTATTACAACGACTTGCTGCCCGAACGGTTCGGACGCGAACGCGAATATGCGCTCGGCAAAAATTCCGGCAAGTCGAATATACGCAAAAACCTTGAGTCTCTGGGGATTGACCTCGATGAAGAGACGATGAAGAAAGTAACCGAGCGTATCATTGAGCTTGGTGACCGCAAAGAGATAGTTACGCAGGACGACCTGCCTTATATCATCGCCGATGTGATGCGGTCGGGCAATTCCGACACTATTACGATGGTCAATTTTTCGCTCTCGCTGGCTCGTGGTTTGCGCCCCACTGCCACCGTCCGCATCAAAATCGGTGAAGACGAATACGAGGAAACGATGCCCGGCGACGGCCAGTATCATGCCTTTTCAAAGGCGTTGTGGAGGATTTACACCCGTCTCGGGAAGCCAAAACCGACGCTTACCGATTACAACGTAACGATACCCGCCGGCGGGCGTACGGATGCTTTGGTGCAGACTACTATTGCTTGGAATTTCAACGGTAAAGACTTCAAAACCAGAGGTTTGGATGTTGACCAGACTATTGCTGCCATTAAAGCTACAATGAAGATGCTGAATATGATTGAAAAAATGAGTTGATAAATGACTGTAAATGAGCAAAATACACTTCTTCCATTCTTGTTTGAGCGACTGAAAGAGCAAAGCAGGACTTCCGTTAAATCACTGCTGAAATATGGGCGGGTGAAAGTAAACGGCAAGAGCGTTACAAAGTTTGACCTGCCATTGCAACAGGGTGATATTGTGGAAATTAGCGCCGAACGGGAAAATAACTCGCAGTTTTATCACCCGTTGATGAAAATTATATGGATGGATGCCGACTTGGTCGTTATTTACAAGGCGGAAGGCTTGTTGTCGGTATCCGGTTCGCCGGCGCAGAAATATTCGGCGTACAGCATTCTGTTAAATTATCTCGAAAGCCTGCATCCGAGGAACAAACTTTATATCCTTCACCGCTTGGATAAAGGGACTTCGGGGGTGATGATGTTTGCGAGAACGCTTGAGGCACAGCAGATACTTCGCGGCGACTGGAGCAATATGATTACCGAACGGACGTATGTGGCTGTTACAGAGGGACATCCGCCTCGTGTTGAAGATACCGTAGTAACGTATCTGTCCGAAAACCGCCGCCAGAGGGTTTACTGCACCGATCCCGGAAACGGCAAGGAGGCAATCAGCCATTACCGCGTCATTGCAGGCAACGGACAGTATTCGCTGCTCGAACTGACACTCGAAACAGGGCGTAAGAACCAGATCCGCGTCCAGATGGAGTTTCTTGGCTGCCCCGTTGCAGGCGACAGGAAATACAACGCTAAGACCGACCCGTGCGGCCGCCTGATGCTTCACGCCAAGACACTCCGGTTCATCCATCCGATTACCGGCGAAGAGATGAATTTTGAATATCCGCCTCCAAAAGAATTTTACGAATTATGCGACAAAATATGAAATTTAATTTTATTTGGCTTTGCTTAGGTCTTTTTATATCTTGTGAACGCGCCCCGTTTTATGAGGAGAGCGGCTCGGTATTTCATACTTTGTATCATATTAAGTATCAGTCAAATAAACTTCTGACCGACAAAATAGACGCCGAGCTGCAGAAGTTCAGCCTGTCTTTAAATCCGTTTAATCCTAACTCGGTGATTTCCAAAGTGAACCGCAACGAAGATATAGAGGTTGACGACTGGTTTATAACCGTTTTCAACAAGGCGATGGAGGTGTCGGAGCGCTCCGGTGGGGCTTTCGATGTTACCGTTTCGCCGCTTATCAACCTTTGGGGCTTTGGTTTTCGTAATGCGGACAGTGTCTCACAGGCAAAAATAGACAGCATCATGGCGTTCGTGGGATACCGGAAAATCCGTCTCGACGGCAGGCGGGTTATAAAAGACGACCCGCGCGTGGAACTGAATTTTTCTGCAATAGCTAAAGGATTTGCATCCGATGTGATTGCCGCCCTGCTTGAACGCGAAGGTGTTGAAAATTACATGGTTGAGATCGGCGGCGAGGTGGCGGTCAAAGGTAAAAACGCTCGCGGCGGCTGCTGGACAATCGGCATCAATAAACCCGAAGATGACTCTACCGGCATCAGTAACGACATAATAGACAACACTTTAAAGCTTTGCGAGAAGAGCGGTCTCGCTACGTCGGGCAACTACCGCAACTATTATGTCCGCGACGGCAAGAAATATTCGCATACGATAGATTCCAATACGGGTTACCCGTCTCAAAACTCGCTTCTGAGCGCTACAATCATTGCGCCCGACTGCATGACTGCCGATGCCTACGCCACCGCTTTTATGGCTATGGGTATTGAGGCCGCCTGCAAGATGGCGGAAGGCCTTCCGGAGATTGATTATCTTTTGATTTATTCGGAGGAAAGGGAATTTAAATTGAGAATTAAGAATTGAGAATTAAGAATTAAGATGAAATTCTGGATTGCTTCGTTCCTCGCAATGACGAGCTACACAATCCGTCATTGCGAACGAATGTGAAGCAATCCAGTAGAATTAAAAAAATTGAGAATTAAGAATTAAGAATTAAGATGAAGTTGTTTATATTACTTTTATTTTCTGTTGCGGTTGGCGCTCAGGAACAATATCTTACGAAGACGTTTCGGGAGGATATCAGGAGCCTTGAGGTGAAGGTAGCGGGCGAAGTGATTTCCAATCCTGTCATTGAACTGAACGGCGAGGCTAAGATTGAGATTTCTTTCGACGCTCTGTATCAAACGGGGCGGCAGTTCACTTATTCCGTCTATCATTGCGACGCCGACGGCAAGCGGTCGGCTTTGTTGCCGATTGAGTATATGAATGGCTTTCAAGGCTCATTTATAACCGATTACGTCAATTCCATCGCAACGACGGTCGGTTACACCAACTACAAACTGTTCCTGCCCAACGACGATATGCAGTTTCTCGTTTCGGGCAACTATGTGGCTGTGGTTTGCGAAGATAATGCCCCCGACAAACCTGTGCTAACTGCCTGTTTTTCAGTTGTTGAGCCTTTGGTGGAAATAGAATCTTCCGTGTTGGGAAATACTGATATTGACTTTAATAAAAGCCATCAGCAGTTGGAATTTGTTGTTAATCAGAAGAATATCAATATAGCTTTCCCGCAGACGGAATTGAAAATCTTTGTCTGTCAGAACAATAACCATTACGATGTCCGTACAGACTTGCAGCCGACGATGTTTCGCGGTAAACAGCTGATATACAACCACAACCGAAACCTGATTTTCGATGCAGGCAATGAATATCGCCGCATTGAGTTTCAAACTCACCGCTACAATGGCATGGGAGTTGATAAAATCGGCTATTACGAGCCTTATTATCATGTAACGCTTTTTCTGGATGAACGGCGCAACCGCAAGGCTTACAGTTACGATCAGGACCAGAACGGGCGGTTTTTTGTGAGGTGTAGCGGATGCGAAAGTCCTGATAATGAGGCTGATTACTATGTTGTACACTTCTCGCTTTCATCCGACCGTCTTGCGGCAGGCGATGTGTATCTGTTCGGCGACATGTTCGGTAACATCACCGATGAACGCAGCAAAATGGAGTATAATGCCGAGACCGGCGCTTACGAGAAAGCCGTGCTGCTGAAAAACGGGCAGTATAACTATCAGTACGTTTTCGTCGGTGAAGGTGATACCAAACCGTCCTTATCGCTTACCGAAGGCAACTTTTTTGAAACCGAAAACGAGTACCTTATCAAGGTTTTTTACCGTCCGCCGGGGGCGAGGTTTGACAGGCTGATTGGGGCTTTACATTAATTGAGAATT
>JAISTJ010000004.1 GCA_031272655.1 Tannerella sp. | reverse complement strand
CAGGAAGCGCACCCGATGCACTCATCGGGATGCTTCATGTAAACATAGTGGTAACCTTTCGTATTGACCGTTCTCGGATTGAGTTCGAGTACGTTCACCGGACACGATACCACGCACAGATTGCAACCTTTGCAACGCTCGGCGTTCACGACCACCGCACCTCTGATTTTTGCCATTTTATCAAATAATGTTTTTTTTCGGGGCGCAAAGGTACGAAATTTTTTCCGATTTTCCGAGAATATAAGAGTTTTTAATGAAACTATCTAATGTGATTATTCCAAACGTTTGTAAATTTTTATATTAGTACAACCTATAAAATTTGCGCCTGGAGTACACTTTTTAGTATTTGTTAACTTCATCGTCTCCTTCTCAAAAGTGTACTCAAATTTATCCGCTAATGTGCCTTCCGTGTGATACTGATAAAGGTAATTAGCATCTAAATTATATTTGCCTTTCAGAACATATTTCTCATAAACATTGTTTTCGTCATAAACATATATCAAACCATCCTCTGTATATTCGATATAATGTTCATAATAATTAGGATCATCTTTTGTTAAACCATAACTCCATGCAATTTCCAGATCATCTTCAGTTACTCCAAAGGCATAAGTTTGCCATTTGCCTACAATTTCAGCTCTTGCTTCCTCTATGTCGGCATTGTTGGCATCGCATCCTGCTAACAAAACGGTCAGCACAATAAAAAACAAACTCATTAATACAAGCGCGGCGCTAAAAACTAACTTTCTCATACTTGTAAAATTTATAAAAATCCCGATTAACAGTATCGGAATCCGCGCCAAAGACACAAAAAATTTTCAACAAAACAAAACTTTTTACGAAAAATTTTAGTTATATTTTGTTAAATTCTCAACTTCGTTGTATTGATGCGGTTTGTCATACATGCGGCGAACTCCACAGATATAATACTTTGGTCACTTTTCTAAAGCTATTTCAATATGCGGTATATCCTGCTTTTTTCGTCAATACTGGTATATATAATGTATAACAGTTATGTTTGCGCTTGCTACGGAAACCGTTCTTTAAAACTTATCCGCTTGCTTTTGCCTGACGACACATTTTCCCCAAACTGGTATATACTTTAGTATAACAGAAACCGGAAGTTTTGTTATTTAGATTGACTATAGGATGTGGCACTTTGCAATGACGGGACACGTCAGTTTAAAACGATATTGCCGTATTTGGCGCTAATTTCTACTGTGGCGGTGGGGTTGGCGCCTGTTTCGCCTTCGAGGGCGTTTTTGTCTTTTAGCGTAACATTATTGAAACTCATGCTGTTCGGCGTTTTTATTTCGCCGTATTTGACGTCTAACTTAGTCTTGAAGCTGTGATTTGAAAGCGCTATTTTAACATTTGTGTAACTTGCTGATACTTTGATGCTTTCAAAATCCGGCGCCACTTCCGAAATATTCAACTGCCCATACTTGATATCTTCTTCTATTCGCTTGCCGAGAGTAGCGATATTGACGGTTGTGTAGCCGGTTTCGAGTTTTATATTCCCGACATTTCCGAGAGTGATCTTGTCGTATTTTGATTCCATCAAGATTGTTTCGACGGAACCGATTTTGATCACACTGTATTTTGTGTCGGCATTGACGGAATTGCACTTTGTTACGTCAACATTGCCATAAGCAATGTCAAGATTCAGGTTATCAATTGTATGGGCTGTCAGGTTGCCATATTTCAGGTCTATGCCGACCACCCCTTTTTCCGCGTCGTCGAGGATGATGTTGCCGTACTTGTTGGACAGTTTCAACATCGTGCTGCGTGGTGCGAGGACGGTGTAATGAACGGCGCGACCGCAGTTGCTGCAAGACAGCGATTCGAAATTTGTTTCCGCAGAGACCATGTTGCCCGATTGCTGGAAATCAACCGACACCTTTTCGGCATACTCTTTCGCCAAGCCGGAAGTGCGCCCCTTACCGATAATCTCAATTTTCATCGAAATCTTGCCTTCCACGCCTTCGATGATGCGGATGTTGCCATACTTATTGTCTATGTTAAGCATCGGCTCGTCGCCAACCGTGAAGTCCTTGACTATCTCGCGCTTAAATTCTTCGCTTGCGGGTTTTTCGCTCACGGTGTTGGTCGCCGCACCAAAATTACCGCATGCCGTTGCAGCCTCGATTGTTACGGCTGCCAAAATGACTGTAAAAAAAATAGATTTCATAATTGTCTGTATTTTAAATTGTTAATTATTGATTTTAATGTTGTTTTTTATCTGTTGAAGCGCTTCTATTTTCGAGGAATAGGCAGCTATCATCAGCGAAGTGTTTTGTTCGCCTTTTTCACTGAAAGGTATCGGCTCACCGAGAAGCGTCTCTATGTCTTGCCAAACTTCCGATTTATCCGTATCATCCATATTATCAAGCGCTTGTATAGTCGCTTCCGTTTCCTCTTCGAGAAGCATTGAGTAATAGTTGTGCACTTCGGCGAAAGGCTCTTCATCATCATTGCCTTTACCATTGATATTCAGTATAATAGCGAGCGCTAAACAAGCCGCTGCCGCTGCTGTCCAGATAATCAGCCGCCGGACATTATTTTGTCGCAGCTCATTATGCTGCATCGCAGCTTCCAACTTCGCCTCAAACCGCAGGCGATGCCCTTCCGGCAGGCTCCCGCCGAAAATTCCCCCCCGATTATTTTTTATTGTCTTCTCTATCATAATTTTTAATTTACTGGATTGCTTCGTTCCTCGCAATGACGGGGTACATGTTGTCCGGATTGCTTCGTTCCTCGCAATGACGTCATAATTCTCAATTCTTAATTCTTAATTCTCAATTCCCTCCGTATCCTGCCGATCCCCCGCGTGTATTGAACGCGTACCGTTGTTGGTTTGGCGCCAAGTTGGCGGGCGATTTCATCGAAACTCATTTCTGCAAACAATCGTAATGCCAAGATGCTGCGGTATGTATCAGGCAGATTATCAACAACTTTACGAATATCTTCTACAGAAAAATCATATCCTTCATCTTCAGTTTCATCTTCATAATCAATAGCTTCATACGATTCACAGTTGATAATGAAGTTTTTACGTTTGCGAAGCGTGTCAATAGACAGATTTACAGCCATCCTGTTCAGGATTCGCCCCATAGAATCAGCGTCTTCATTCAGCAAATCGGTCTTTGTCAGCGTTTTAAGAAGGCACTCTTGCATTATCTCCTCCGCCTCTTCCCGGTTGCCTACCACCGCAAGCGCACTGTTAAAGACCATCTGTGCAAACAGGTCATAAAAAGCCATCTGCGCCCGCCTGTCGCCGCATCTGACCTTAGGAAGTATTGCTTTATAGTCTGTCATCTTCGTTGATTCTTCACTTATATAACGTAACTTTTTCGCATTTGCTACACTTTTTCGAAATTTTTTTTTTACCTTTGCATCTTGTTTTCCATTCGTTATGAATGTGAAATGTAATGTAAATATTTAAAATACAATAGTTTATGAAAAATGTATTTAAAGGAATAGATCATCCGGCGCTGGCATGCGAGGATGTTACGAGTTTAACGAAATGGTACTGCGAAACGCTTGGTTACGAAGTTATTGCGGAGACCGACAAACCGATTTACATCATCAAGGCGCCCGACGGCACCTATATTGAGATGATGCCTCGCGATGAGACTTTGCGCCCTGAGCGGACGGTCAATACGCCCGGATGGTCGCATTTAGCGCTGCGGGTCAGCGATTTCGACAAGGCTGTCGCCGCGCTCGACACTCATGGCGTCAATTGGCTCGGCGCCGAGTTTGAAGCTGTCGGCGGCGGCAGGATACGCAACTTTGCCGACCCGGAAGGGAATATGCTGCAGGTAGTTCAGAGAAATTAAGAATTAAGAATTAAGAGTTAAGAATTAACACTCATCACTCATCATTAATCATTAATCACTATTCACTATTCACTATTCACTATTCACTATTCACTAATCACTAATTCATGCCATTAACTCTTCAAAAAAATCTTCCGGCGATTGAGATACTCAAGAAAGAGCAAATCTTTGTGATGGATTCGCTTCGCGCTTCCTCGCAGGACATCCGCCCTCTCAAAGTCGTTGTGCTAAACCTTATGCCTCTGAAAGTTACGACAGAGACCGATATTGTGCGCCTGCTAAGCAATTCGCCGCTGCAGGTGGAACTCGATTTTATGAAGATAAAGGCGCATCAGCCCAAGCATACTCCGATAGAGCACATGATGCAGTTCTACAAGGATTTCGACGCTATGAGCAAGGAATACTACGACGGTTTCATCATAACAGGCGCTCCGGTAGAGCAACTGCCCTTTGAATCAGTTACTTACTGGGACGAACTGCGTGAAATTTTCGACTGGAGCCGCACTCACGTTACTTCTACCTTATATATCTGCTGGGCGGCTCAAGCGGGGCTATATCACTTCTATGGCGTGCCCAAATATCCCTTGAGCGCTAAGAAGTTCGGCGTCTTCAAGCACCGAATGAACGACCCCTATCAACCGATATTCAGAGGCTTTGACGATGAGTTCTTCGTCCCCCACAGTAGGCATACCGAGATACGGCGTGAAGACGTGCTGAAAGTGCCGGAACTGAAACTGCTGTCAGAGAGCCGCGACGCGGGCGTTTATATGCTCATGGCGCGCGGTGGCAGAGAGTTCTTTATCACCGGACATTCGGAATACTCGCCAAATACGCTTAACGATGAATATATCAGGGATTTACGTAAAGGCGCGCCTATTAATGTGCCGGAAAACTACTATCGGGACGACGACCCGTCGAACCCGCCGATAGTGAGGTGGCGCGGTCATGCTAACTTGCTGTTTACTAACTGGCTGAACTATTACGTCTATCAGGAAACGCCTTACAACATCGAAGAAATCAGGAACCTTGGCAGTCTATGAGCGCGCGTGCTATAGAATTGGTATCGCCGGCACGCGACCTTGAATGCGGCATAGAGGCGGTCAAGCACGGGGCAGACGCGGTGTATATCGGCGCCCCGAAGTTCAGCGCCCGCGCTGCAGCAGGTAACTCAATAGACGAGATACGCCAACTGTGCGATTTCGCACATATATTTAATGTACGCATATATGCAGCGCTGAACACAATACTCACTGACGCTGAACTCATTGAAGCAGAGCGACTTGCGTGGCGTCTCTATGACACTGGCGTCGATGCGCTTATCATTCAGGACTTCGGACTGACACAGACGTCGCTACCGCCTTTGCCGCTACATGCCAGCACGCAGATGGATAACCGCACGCCCGAAAAGGTGCGCTTGCTGCAAGACTTGGGCTTCCGGCAGGCGGTGCTTGCCCGCGAACTGTCGCTCGGCGAGATAGCGGAGGTCTCTGCCGCCGCGCCGGATATCACGCTCGAAGCCTTTGTACATGGCTCGTTATGCGTCAGTTATAGCGGTCGCTGCTATTTGAGCGCAGCGATGACGGGACGCAGCGCCAACCGCGGCGAGTGCGCCCAGTGCTGCCGACTGCCTTATACGCTGCTCGACACCGACAGCAAAGTTATCATCGCCAACAAACATCTTCTCTCGCTCAAAGACCTCAACCGCAGCGACGCGCTCGAAGCGATGATGGAGGCGGGCGTGTCGTCGTTTAAGATTGAAGGCCGGCTCAAGGATGTGTCGTACGTTAAGAACATTACCGCCTACTATCGGCAGCGTTTGGACGCTATCTTTGCCCATAATCCCGCCTTTCGTCGCTCATCTTCAGGTTATTCCACCTACACTTTTACCTCAGCCCCGGAAAAAAGTTTCAATCGCGGCTTTACCGATTATTTCCTGCAACGGCGCGCAGATGAAATCACCTCTTTTGATACCCCGAAATCTATTGGCGAATATGTCGGCGTGGTCGAAGAGGTACGCGCAAATTGGGCGTCATTGCGAGGAACGAAGCAATCTCCCGACGTCGTTGCAGGCGACGGCTTGGTGTTCTTCAACGAAAGCGGTGAATTGGAAGGCTTTAGGGTAAACAAAGTTGAAGACGGGCGCATCTTTCCTTACAAAATGCCTGATATTAAGCCCGGTACGCACTTATATCGGAACTATTCCCACACATTCGAGACACTGCTGTCGAAACCGTCGGCAGAGCGCAAACTGCCGGTCGCGATAGAGTGGGGTGATTATCCCGACGGATTCATGCTGACGATGGAAGACGAGACCGGCGCCCGCGTAACGATAGCGCGCCCTTTCGCCAAAGAGCCAGCCCGCAAACCGCAGGACGAAAATATCCGCATCCAACTGTCAAAACTCGGAAACACCGTCTTTGAAGCGACAAATGTAAGTGTCTCAATATCAGGAAATTACTTTGTGCCGTCATCGCTTTTATCAGAGATGAGGCGGGTTGCAGTAGAGAGGCTGCTCGCTTTGCATAAAATTCGTTATCAAACTCATTATCAGAAGATTGCTTCGTTCCTCGCAATGACGGACACACGCATACCCGTCGCAATGACGGACACACACAGCCCCCTCATTTTTTCCGCAAGCGAAAAAGAAAAAGCGAACGCAGTGAAGCAATCTCAACCAACAGAAACCTTAACAAGGTTACAAAACTTGTTAAGGTTAAATCCAAACGCCCTCGACTACACCGCCAACATCCACAACAGCAAAGCCAAGACCTTTTACGAAAGTCTCGGCGCGAAAAATCCGCAGCCCTCTTTTGAAAAGCAGCCGCCCGACAAAGCAACTCTGATGTTCACAAAACACTGTCTGAAATACAGCCTTGGTTGGTGTCCCGTTCACCAGAATGCTAAAACTCCTTATAAAGAGCCTTTTAAGCTAATATACAGGGACACAAAACTAACGCTGACTTTCGACTGCAAAAACTGTCAAATGCTTGTTAATCAGTAATTTACGGCTTTTTATAAAACCTTACCCAGTCAATCCACATCTCCATCGGCAAATCTTCGGCCTTAACAGCCCCAACCCAGGAACCACCTAACTGCATATCAATCAGCAAGAAGAAATCGCGGTCGAAAGGAAACTGGTCTTCTTTGTCCGTTTCAATCCGGGGATACGTAAATGTATGAATATCATTGATATAGAATGATAAACTGTCGGAATAAAGCTCTACTGCATAAACATTGTAATCGTCGGGGTCAATAGCCCCTTT
>JAISTJ010000192.1 GCA_031272655.1 Tannerella sp. | reverse complement strand
AATCCCGCCGCCGTGCGCATTGATATGCTCGCCACGGTTGTCGAGCCAGAGATCACCCGGATAAAAGGCGTCGTATTGTTGCGCAAAAAGAGCGCTATTCCCGATGAATAAAAGGAAGAATAATATTTTTTTCATACGTTAAAATTTTTCACAAGTTAAGTTTACTTTTCAAAAATAGATTGCCAAAAATACATTTCTTTTTGTACTTCCGGCAATCTATCAATTAAAAACTAATACCTAAAAACAGTTTTTTATTAACTAATTAATTATTTCTCAGCTGCCTGGTCGGCTACAACAGGCCAGTAGGGATTCTGATAAATTACCGAAGTGGATACGTCCGCGCCCGATGTGGCAGTCAGTTGGAACTGTTTTACCATAATTGGATACAGGTAATGAGCCATTTTCCACGTACAGCCGTTGTATGCAGCCTGACTGCTTGTCCTTTCAAACGGGCGAAGATATTCGCTTTTGTCTTTCGACGAGACGTTTGCACTGTTCGATCCGTCGGCAATCAAGTCGGTGTACCAGCTTTCCATCGGCGTATTCCAGAGGTGCATACCTTCAAGGTGGCTTGGAGTGTTGATTAACTGGTCCATCGAACGCCAGCGGCGAAGGTCCATATAGCGCAAACCTTCCGCCATAAATTCGCAACGGCGTTCACGGCGGATATTATATAGCGTCCTGTCGGAAAGCACTGTTCCGGCTGTATAGGCGCCCCAATCGTTCTCGGCTTCCTTACTCATATCTGTTGCTGCTATTGTAGCGTCAAAATCAGTGCTGATGCCTGCACGCTGACGGAGAGTTGTCCAATAATCGCGGGCGGAAGCGTCAAGCGAGCCGTTGAGCAGATAACTTGCTTCCATATAGTTCAGCAAAGCTTCTGCCGCTCTGAAAACTACGGCTCCCGTATAACCACCGCCGTTGGCGTAATGCTTGCGATTGAGCGAGCCTCCCTTGTGGAGAGCGTAACCTGTGGCATAGCCGCGTTCGCCATCGCCATTGGTAATTCCCGGATAAGGCTCTTCAAAAACGGCTTCTGTTCCTTCATTGTTGTCAAGTTCAAAAAGGATATTTTTCTGTCCGGGCTCTTTCAGGAAAACGCTCAAACGGGGGTCGCGGTTGACGCGGACGTCGGCGATCGTTTTGTCGCCCATATAGTATCCGTCGCCATCTGCATACGTTCCGTGAGTATAGACCGGCATTCCATCTTTCATCAGAAAACTCTGTACCAAGCCGCGTGTCAGTCCGGTGCGATAATTGCCGCGGCCGGCGGCGGAATTGATGTTATGGGTAACAAGACCACGTGCATACTGACGCCATAGAAGGATTTCAGGCACGTCTGAAAGGTCTTCCTGCGCAAACATTTCATAATAAGGATTGGCGGCTTCGTCGGCCGACTGTTGAAATACGCCCGTATTTTCCGTCAAGCTTCCCTTGTATTTGTCGGCAACGGTTTTGGCGGCGCTTGCAGCCTGTTCGAGGAAGTATTTTATTTCGTTGTCAATACTGCCACTCGGATATTGATAGTTGTTGTAAAGGACTGCACCCGGCCAACCTTCACCGCCGGGGACAAATGCCGTGCCTTTGAAATTCTGTAACCATGTTCCTTCAAACAGCGCCACACGTGATTTAATCAACAATGCGACGTCTTTGTTGATGCGGGTGGTAGCCAAATCAACGTCGCTCATATAGGCATACGCCTTGTCAAGGTCTTCAAGAATGAAGCGCGATACCTCGTTGCGCGGAGAGCGTTTGCTGGCTTCTACAAGGATTGCCATATCATCCGGTAGCGGTTCGTCAATGATTGGAAAGTCGCCGAAAAGCAGCAGTTTCTTATAATACTGATATGCACGAAGAAAATACATCTCGCCTATATAGTGCTTGATAGTAGCCACATCGCCCGAAATGGTGTTTTGAGACCCGCTCATGTCATCGCCAAACTTGGGAAGCACCTGCGAGAGGAAGAAATTGGTGCGATAGATACGCTCGAAGTTCCAGTTGCTTGTTTCGCTGTGATCTACTTTCCAACGGTCAAGGGTATAACGGTCGTTGGCTGTTACGCCTATCTGGTTATCCGTACCTGCATCTTCGCCATAGATGCCGTAGGTCCATTGCCCATAAGCCGGCAGAACATTGGGATATTCGTCATTCAGATTGGCTTCCAACTGGGCAGCCGTCGAATAGTAAGTTTCGGGAGCAATTGTTGACATCGGCTCCCTGTCCAAGAAGTCTTCGCATGAAGTTATTGCGGAGATAACAGCCACTGCTGCAATTGATAAATATATATTTTTTAATTTCATATCATTTTAATTTTTAAAGAGTTATACTGATTCCTGCCGACCATGTACTTAAAAGCGGGTAAGCATTACCGGCGCTCTTTATGGGCGCTGATGCATCGCTGGCCGTATTTCCGCCGTTCAACGTTTCAGGGTCAAACAGTTTGCTTAATTTTGTACCTGTCCATAAATTTTCGCCGGATATGAATATTCGGCAGTTGCCGATTCCTATCTTGCGGGTTACAGTTGCCGGAATGGAATATCCGAACTGGAAATTTTTCAAGCGGATATAAGAGGCGTCTTGCAGGTAGCGGGTCTGCACTTCCTGATTTTTCGTGCTGCTCCACGTCGGACGCGGATAGTAAGAATCAAGGTTAGCTTCAATTTTATGTCCTTCCAATCCGATAGCCTCGGCGCGGAAATAGTCTTCATGCTCTTTCAAGCCGGTTGACCACCACATTCCCCATGTAGCATCAACTCCCCAGAACATATTGGAACCCTGCCAGTAATCGCGTTTGCCAACGCCCTGAAACAATGCCCTTACGTCGAATCCCTTGAAGGAGGCGTTAATGTCGAAACCGAACAGATAACGGGGTGTGTTGTTGCCTATCACTTTCAGGTCGCCGTGGTCTTCTACCGTCTGCGCCCCTTTGGTGATGCCCTCTTTACCGTCAAGGTCGGCATACATGATGTCGCCGGCAGTCCATTCGCTGCCAAGCGGTTGCCCGCCTACTTTCGCCAAATGCGCCTGCATCTCTTCGTCGGTCTTGGCTATTCCAACGGTCTCGAATCCCCAGATTTCGCCAATCTCGCGTCCTGCCACATAACTGCTTATTGAGCCGGTAGGATTGCCCGGATAGCTCACTATATAAGTGCGGGCGTCAGATATATTGAACTTCACGCCGTAATTTAAACCAAAACTCGTGCGGTCGTTCCATCCTAAGGTAAGTTCCCAACCTTCTGTTTTCAAGTCGCAATTGTTTGTTTTAGGAACGCTAACTCCCAATGTGGCAGGAAGTTCTACCGAAGGACCTACCATATTGTCGGTAAAACGAGTAAATATTTCGGCCGAGCCGGTTAAACGATTGTTTAACAAACCCCAGTCGAGACCAATATTATATGTGCGAACCTTTTCCCAACTCAAAGCAGTACTGATAAGACTGCCCACATAAGCCGTATTAGGCCTAAGACCGCCCTGTAACCAACTTCCGTTGGCTTGACCCAATACCATTGTGCGATAGGTCGGATACCAGCCGGTAGTATTCATATTGCCCAGTACTCCATAAGAGAAGCGGAGTTTCAACTGATTAACGGTACTGACTAAATTTTCCCAGAATCCTTCCTGTGCAATGTTCCATCCCAAAGAGAATGAAGGCGAGAGTTGCCAGCGGTTGCCGCGACGGAAGCGTGAAGCGCCGTCATAACGAAGATTGACCTCGCCAAGATAACGTCCTTCATAATCATAATTCAAACGACCGAAGAAACCGGCTGTCGCCCACTGATTTCGATAACCGCTTATTACAGGAACTTTATCCTTGCCCGCGCCGTCAATGTTTGAAACAAGATTCAATTCGGGAAGTTCTTCTACCTGTAAGCCATAGCCTTGCGCCGAAAAGAATTTCTGGCGTTCTTCTTCCGACTGAAAACCGCCCATTATCTTGAAGTTATGAACGTCGTCGAGGGATAGCGAATAAGTGGAATAAATGTTCCAGTTCATATAGTTCTCTTTGGTAAAATCTTGATAAAGACTGGATGTACCGTTAGTATTCACTATATTGCCCGCTACGTCGTGATTGTAGTATGGCAGCGAGGTTTGACGTGTATCTACCGCATTTATTCTGTAATTAAATTCTATATTTGTAATCCAGTTTTTGACAGGTTCGAATACAAGACCTGCCTGATGATAGGTCTGGTCGGTTTGCACATCACGCACACCGCCCAAAGCAAGCGACATTGACGGCACATCGGCGTTGCCGTTAAAATAGTAACCATTCTCGTCGTAAACGGGAAGGTTCGGCCATGTTTGACGACCGATCTTCTCATACAAACCACCACCGAAATTAGTCGGACGGCTCAAATCCTGACGGACATAACGCACACTGTAATTAAATCTCAACCAGTTAGTCAGTTCGGCGCTGAACTTTGCCGTAGCATTGAAACGCGCCAGTTCGTCGGATCCGTGGCGGAGCAAACCGTTCTGGTCAAGATAGCCCAACGAAGCATAATAGGTGTATTTGTCGCCGCCTCCGCCGACGCTGAAATTATGTTCTTGTGAATAGGAAGCATCCTTGTAGATTTCTGAATACCAGTCAGTGTTTGCATAAGCCGTCGTAAACGGGTCGCCTGCGGGCTTTCCCCAAACATTGCCGTCGGTCTGCAAACCGCCTCTGTTCGTTCCTCCTGCCGCCTGAAAATCGAGCATCTGCTGCATCACGCTTGCACTGAACTGGTCGCCCCAGTGAGTGTTACGCGCAGCCTCGTTGAAATAGTTGGCAAAAGTGTATGAATCCATCATTTCGGGAAGATGTATCGGACTGTTGACGCGGAAACTATTGTTGTAGTTGATGGTCGCCTTGCCGGCTTTGCCTTTTTTGGTCGTTATCAAAATAACGCCGAAAGGCGCACGCGAACCATAAATAGAAGATGCGGAGGCATCCTTTAAGACAGAGATGTTCTCAATGTCCTGCGGATTAACCATATTAATATCACCTTCCATTCCGTCAATCAAAATCAGCGGACTGCCGCTCGAACCGTCGCCGATAGTTCCGTTTCCGCGGATGTTGATTGACATTGTTTTGTCCAATTCGCCGGTATTGGTAGTGATTTGCAAGCCGGGAACCAATCCCTGCAAAGCTTGCGTAGCATTTACTACCGGACGCGATTCAATGTCTTTGGCAGTAGCCAGTCCTACGGCTCCCGTCAGGTTAACTTTCTTCTGAGTACCAAAACCAACAACGACCACTTCCTCAAGGCTTTGAGTGTCTTCGTCCAGAGTGATGTTGATAGTGGTGTTGCTGCCCACCGCAATTTCCTGCGTCGTGTAGCCGATATAGGAGATGCGCAGAACAGCGCCTTCGGGAACATCGAGGATAAACCCGCCGCCGGCATCGGTTATCGTCCCCGTTGAAGTGCCTTTAATTGCTACGTTGGCGCCAATGACCGCTTCGCCTGAACGGTCGGTTATCACGCCAGTGATTTTCTTCCTTTGCTGTTGAATCTCAGTGCTTTCACCGGCATAAGTCTTTGCCGGCAAAACTACACAAAAGGTCAATCCCATTAATAAAAATAAATAACATTTTTTCATGCATAAAATCTTTTAAATTAATACTTGTCGTTTAAATTCACGTTAAAAAAATTTACCGCAAAATAAGTAATAATCTTATTCATGCAGGACGAATTATATCCCAAAAAGGTCGAAATTTCACGTATGCAACATTGTGAGAATAAAACGAACGGAAAAACGACCTTGTTGCACGTAATTAATATTTGTTCAACGAAGCGCGGTGCAAAAATTTTCGATATTTCCAAAAAAAATATTACCTTTGCCGTAAAAAAATGCGTTATGATAACAACAGAAGAAATAAAATCATTACTCGCTGACACAGAGAGTTACCGTGTTGAAAGGACGATTTCAACGACCGACATGGATAAGTTCTGTCAGGCTATCTGCGCATTTTCAAATGATATAGCAGGCAGTCGCAGGAACGGCTATTTGATTATTGGCGCTCACGACAACGGCGAATTGTCGGGTTTGGCTGTTGATGACCATCTTTTGCTGCATGTCGGAAGAAAAGATTCTGACAGAGAGGCGTTTATCCGGTATGCACACGTTTGACGCCATGCCCTGTATCGGAGCCACTATTGCCGATTTGGACTTGCCGATAATCAAACGTGATTACCTGCACAGGGCTGTTGCCGAAGATGTTTTAGCAGACGACAAGCGAGATTTAGAGGAACAACTCGCCTCGCTGGGGTTCTATGATTTGAAATACAACTGTCCGACTTATGGCGCTATTGTGCTGTTTGGCGCCAATCCCGAACGCTATTTGCCGGGGTCGTATATTCAATATGTCCGTTTCAAGGGAAAAGACAAGGGCGGTGAAATTCTTAACGAGTTCAAATTCAACGGCAATCTGTGTCGCGCATTGGTCAAGATTGATAATTTTATTGAAACCGGCGTCGCCATGAAACGACCCGTCCCTGTCAGCGCCTTGCGTGAAGAAACCTACTCAAAATATCCGTATTGGGCTACAAGAGAGCTGCTTATGAACGCCGTCATGCACCGCGACTATGAATCCAATGCTGCCGTCCAGTTCTATGAATACGATGACAGGATTGAGATACAAAATCCGGGTGGTCTGTATGGCAAAGTGCGACCGGATAACTTCCCTAATGTCAATGACTATCGTAATCCTTTCATCGCAGAAGCCATGAAAACGCTCGGCTATGTCAACAGGTTCAGCAGAGGCGTCAACCGTGTGCAGAAAGAATTAGTTGAAAATGGCAACGGGCTTGCAGTTTTTAATCTGACTTTGATTACCGCTTTTCGCGTCGTCGAGAACGTTTCCGACAAGTACTACGAGTATGGCGAAGATGCTGATATTGTTATAGTTATGCCTGACGAAACTGCCAAAAAAACTGCCAAAAACATTGTCGAAGAAACTGCCAAAAATGCCATTGAAGAGCCTGATAAAGAGACAGTTAAAGAGACAGTCGAAAAAACTGCCAAAAAAACTGCCAAAAAACTGCCAAAAAACTGCCAAAAAAACTGCCAAAAACAAGACGCAAATCACTCATAATAAGATAGTTGCTATTATTAAAAAAAATCAAAATATCACACGTGAAGCAATAGCCAAAGAACTCAATATTTCGTCTAATACTGCGAGGCATCATCTTCAATACTTGCGAAGGAAAGGCATTATACAATATGAAGGTCAGAAAAAAGGAGGCAAATGGGTTTTGCTATCTGAATAATTGAGAGTAAATAAAAACCAACCGCTTATAGATCACGCGCCACTGTCATTGCAAGCTCAGTGAAGCAATCTCACAGCAAAAAAGGTTTGTTTACAATTCAACACGACGGCACGGCACGACGACATAATGGCCTTCTATCTTTTTGAACAATAATTCATCTTCAATCATTTCAAATATCTGTCTGCATAATCCGATGGCAGCATCCCGAACTCTTTTTTGAAGCAGGAACTGAAATATTTCGGGTCGTTGAAGCCGACGGCGTAAGCGAGTTCGGATATGCGGATGCCCGGTTTGGCGCTCATTATCTCTACTGCCGCTTTCAGGCGGATATTGCTGATGAAGCCCGAAGCGTTAAGCCCTGTCAGCGATTTCAGCTTGCGATGGAGTGTCGAACGGCTCGCACCGACGGCTTCCACCAGGCTGTGAGAGTCGAAATCGGGGTCGGCAAGGCGGCTCTTGACGCAATCAACGCACCGTTGCAGGAAATCTTCGTCGAGAGTGGTGTAATTAAGGTCTTTAAGTTCAAATACAAAACGGTTTTTGAAGTCGCGGGCGGTGCGTTCTTTCATTTTCAGGAGGTTTTTTATCCGCGCATGAAGGACGGCGAGGTTAAACGGCTTACTGATAAACCCGTCGGCGCCCGATTCGTATGCCTCGGCGCGGTCTTCCTCAGTGTTTTTCGCCGTCAAAAGCAGCACGGGGATATGGCAATAATCAAGATTATCTTTCACCGAACGGCAAAATTCGACACCATCCATCACAGGCATCATAATATCCGAAACAATAAGATCAACATCCTCTTTTTCAAGTATTTCAATGCCTTCCCTGCCGTCCGATGCGGTCAGCACCCGATAGTCGTGGCTAAGTAGCTTGACCATGAGGTTCAATAAATCGTCGTTGTCTTCGATGACGAGAAGCGTGGACTTGGCGCCGTCGTCGGAGGGGACTTCAGCGTTTGCATCCGAAACAGTAGAAACGGCAACATCCGGAGATGTCTCGCCATCAAAATAGTGAACAACCTCATTATCAATTTCTTCCGCTTTGTAATGAGAGGCATCTATAGGCAGTCGAATTACAAAGAGCGAACCCTTATCAGGCTCACTTTCACAGCCTATCGTGCCACCGTGCAGCTTCACAAGGTCTTGCGTCAGCGACAGCCCGATACCCGTCCCGATAGTGTTGTATTTGCGGTAATCGCCTTCATAGAACCGTTTGAACAGGTTTTTCTGATTTTCGGGCGCTATACCCTTGCCATTGTCGCGCACCGCTATTTCAACGAAATTTTTATCGTCCGAATATGAAACATTTACCTGAATAAATCCACCTTCGGAGTTGTATTTGGCGGCATTGGAAAACAGGTTGTAAAGAATCTTGTCCAACTTATCAACGTCGAAGAAACCCGTTATGGATTCTGGGTCGCACACTACCGAGAAATGCAGCTTACGCTTCTTTATCAGCGGTTTAAACGTCTCTGCGGCATTGCGGACAAAGGCAGCGATGTCGCCGCACGACACTTTCAGTTTGAGGTTGCCCGTTTCCGCCTTGCGAAACTCCAAAATCTGCTGCAAAAGGCGGATAAGTCGCTGAATATTAGTCGTAATGACAGGAAACTGAGCCATAAATTTCGGTTCCTGCGCCTTCATCTCGTCAACAGTGGCGGAAATTATTGTCAGCGGCGTCAGCAATTCATGCGTTATGTTGGTGAAAAACTGTAATTTAGCGTGATTCATCTCTTCTGCTTTGTCTTTTTCGAGTTTTTGCAGGCGAAGGCTGTTTTGCAAGAGCATACGGTTGTGTGCAGTTCTGATTATCAGCATTGTAACAAGAACAGCGAGCAACAGGTAGCCCGTGAACGCCCACCATGTAGCCCACAGCGGCGGCAGGATACGGATTTTCAGCGTCCGTTCCTGCGTATTCCAGACGCCGTTTTCGTTCGTGGCGCGCAGATGGAACGTATAATCGCCGCTTTTCAGGTTGTTATAGTACGCGAAATTGCGATTAGTGAACACCCACTCGTGATCGAAGCCTTCGAGCATGTAGGAATACTTGTTCAGTTCGGGATTATTGTACGTCAGCGAGGCAAATTCGATGCTGAAATTGTTGAAACGGTCGGGAAGCGTGATTTTCTCGGTGTAAGTAGCCGTGCAGTCCGAAATTTTCTTCCGCGTTTTTTCGTCGTAAGCGTTTAGCGAGCGATTAAGTATTTGTATATCTGTGATATACAGTGGTGCAAAAGAGGCGTCGGCATTGATGCTGTCGGGGAAGAAACTGTTGTAGCCGTCGTAGCCCCCGAAGAACAGTTCGCCATCGCAGGAAAACGACGAGCGGGGAATGAAAAAGTCTCCCTGCAAGCCATCGGCAGCCGTATATGAGCGCATTGACGCGGTCAGTGCGTCGTCGCTGACCCGTAGTTGCAGCAGTCCGCTGTTTGTTCCCAGCCACAGGGCGCCGCTGTTGTCTTCCTCAATGCAGCCAACCATATCGCAAGGCAGCTTATAATCAGCGTTTTTGCTGTCGAATTTATCCGTATTTGGATTGTGGAGAAACAAACCGAAACCTTCCGCACCTGCCCACAGCCGACCTTTGGAATCCCGTTTTAGCGTAAGGATTTTGTCGGTATTAATTTTCTCATTTTCAGCGAAATAATGCCTTAATGTATCTCCTGCGATACAAATTATTCCGCTGTTAGTAGTTGATAACCAGATACATCCGTCGTATTCTTCGATGTCGTGGATATAAGACCTCGTAAGATCAAGTCCGTCAATATACAGATTATCAAACACTTTGCCCTTACCGTCTGCATACTGCACCCCTACACCGAAGCGCGTGCCCACCCATAAGTTGCCTTTGGAATCTTCGTAAAACGCTGTTACACATGAATTTATAATATAATCGGTATTATCCGTGCTCAGATGCTGTACTTTTTCGCCTCTGCGATATACATAAATTCCGCCGTCGTAGGTGCCAAACCACAGTGCGCCGTCGGTTTTGCGCCTGATTATTGCATAAATGGTTGGCAGTGAGGTTTTAATGTTCGAGAATTCAGGAATGTCGGTATAAAACTCGTAACTGTCTGTCGTTCTGTTGTGTCGTGCGAGACCGTAAGAACCGACGCCAAACCAGAGGCAGTTGTCGTCGTCAAGCAGCAACGAGCGTACCGATGTGCCTTGAACGCTCTCATTTTCAGGCTTAAAACTGTGGAGGCCGAACTTCGGTTTTCTTGTGTCGGTAAGAAACACGCCGCTGCCGATAGTTCCAATCCAAATCTTACCCGAAAAATCGCCAGCAATAGAGTTCACCTCATCGAATGGGATGTTGTGGACAGCGCTCTTTTTTGTGTAATTGACAAACTTGCCCGTTTCGCCAAACGGCATGATACTCAACGCACTGCGAGTTCCAACCCATAACGTTTCTGTGTTTAGGTCTTCGTAAATGGCATAAATAATATTGTCCGAGATGCTTTCGGGGTCGGCGTCGCTGTGGCGGAACGTCTGCCACGTTACGCGCTTCATGTCTTTCGGATTTTCGAGCAGCATCAAGCCGCAGTCCCACGTGCCGATCCAAAAGTTGCCGCGCGAATCTTCGTAAATCACATGCGCCGAGTTGCGCTCATTGAGGCGCGGATAAGCATAGACAATGTTCCGAACGGGGTTGTAGCGGTAAAGCCCCGACGACCAGGTGCCGATCCAAATCTCGCCTTCCGAATCTTCATAGAGCGATTTGACTGTCGTGATACCTATCTGATCGCCAGTGCGTTCGCCTGCAAAGAGTTCCATCTCGTCCTTTTCGCGGTTGTAAACAAACAGTCCCTCATCGGAGCCAATCCAAAGCGTGTTGTTTCGGGTAACCAACATGCACGAAATCACTTTCCTGCCAAGGTTCGGATAGTCGCAACGGCGTATCTCGCCCGTCTTGCGGTTATAAACGTTCAGACCCTCGTAAGTACCAATCCAAAGGTTGTCCGATACGTCGTCAATTAGGCACTGTATATTGTTGCTTGTCAGTAAGTTAGGCGTGTTATGGTCTGATTTGAATATGCTCATCTGATAGCCGCTGTAACGACACAGCCCATAGCGAGTGGCAAACCACATAAAGCCGCCGCGGTCGCAGAAAACCTTCTGCACCTCATTATTATGCAATCCTTCGGCGGCTGATATTTGTTTGAATATTAAAGCATTTTGTTCATCCGCCCCAACCGCCATACACATCACAGCCGCAAAAATGACCAACAAACTCTTCATTTGTAATGTTTTTTTGCCGCAAAAATAATAATTTTTTCGATACACAAAAAAATTGCGGAACAAAGTGTGAATTTTTTTTTGAAAAAAGTTGTTTTTTAGAAAATTATATATATCTTTGCGGGCGTTTATATGTAACAACGAGAACAACAACGAGAATGTTTGGTAATAACTTTTTAAACCCTTACTGTAAA
>JAISTJ010000060.1 GCA_031272655.1 Tannerella sp. | reverse complement strand
GCTGTCAAACGGCAATATGTTATTCAGCAAGCTGATACACAGGTTCTTATGTGTGCCGAATATCAGTTTGAATATCAAATCGTTCTTAGGGTCGAGATACTTTGCCATAGCTTTTAGTGATGAGTGATGAATTCAACTGCAAAAATAACAAATAATTTCCATCCCTCCAAAAAAAATATATTTTTTTCGCGGAATGTAGGTAAAAAAATACCACATTCCACGAAATATATCCGGAAACTTCGCGAAAAATAATCTCACATAATCTTGTTTTTCAGGAATTTGCCGGTGTAGGACTGTTTACAGGCGGCTATTTCGGCGGGTTTGCCGGCGCAGACTAAGTAACCGCCCGCCTTGCCGCCTTCGGGGCCTAAATCAATGATGTAATCGGCGCACTTGATAACGTCGGGATGATGTTCTATTATCACAACCGTATGTCCCTTGTTTATCAGGGCGTTAAATGCTTTCAAAAGCGTCTTTATGTCGTGGAAGTGAAGCCCTGTAGTCGGTTCGTCGAAAACAAAAAGCATATTATCCTGTGTCTCCTGACCAAGGTAATACGCTAATTTAACTCGCTGATTTTCACCGCCTGACAGAGTTGAAGACGTCTGCCCGAGTTTTATATATCCAAGCCCGACATCCTGCAACGGCTGCAACTTGAGGGCTATCTTTTTCGCCTGCGCTTCCTTTTTGGATGACAGAAATTCAATAGCCTGATTGACAGTCATTTCGAGCATATCGTAAATATTAACTCCGTGAAATTCAACCTCAAGCACTTCGGGTTTGAAGCGCTTGCCATGACATTCCTCGCATACAAGCGTAATATCGGCCATGAACTGCATTTCGACGGTGATCTTACCCTCGCCTTTACATTCTTCGCATCTGCCGCCTTCTTTGTTGAACGAAAAAAAGACCGGCGAGTAGTCCATCTGCTTCGACAGCGGCTGCTCGGCATACAGTTTGCGGATTTCGTCGTAAGCGCCGATATAAGTTACCGGATTTGAGCGTGAACTTTTGCCGATAGAGTTCTGGTCAACAAATTCTATGGCTTTTATTTGCATGACATCGCCGGTAATTGATTTGCATTCCACCGACGGAAGCGCGTTGTCGAGTATCCGTTTCACGCCTTCGTAGAAGATGTCTTTAACAAGCGAGCTTTTGCCCGAGCCGCTGACACCCGTAACGACCGTCATGACGTGAAGCGGGAAGCGGACATCAATCATTTTCAGGTTATTCTTCCGCGCGCCTTTTATCGTGATATACTGGTTCCACGGACGGGTGAAAGGCGGCGGCTCAATCTGATCCTCGCCTGTAAGGTAACGCACTGTGTAACTGTTAGTTTTCTTTTTGAGATTTGCGATACCGCCCTGGTAAACAATCTTGCCGCCGAGACGTCCGGCGTCGGGTCCGATGTCAATAATATAATCGGCGGCGCGAATCAGTTCCTCGTCATGCTCAACAACAACTACCGTATTTCCAAGCGCTTGCAGATCTTTTAACGCTTTCAGGAGCATGTCCGTATCCCGCGGATGAAGCCCGATGCTTGGCTCGTCGAGGATATAAAGCGATCCTACAAGGCTGCTGCCCAGCGCAGTAGCAAGGCTTATGCGCTGGCTTTCGCCTCCTGAAAGGGTGGACGAAAGGCGGTCTAAAGTGAGGTAGCTCAACCCGACTTCCATCATAAACCGAAGGCGGTTATTAATTTCAACCAACAATCGTTTGGCTATAACAGCCTCTGTTTCTGAAAGTTGCAATTTATCAAAAAACTTCTTCAGCTCGCTGACAGGCATTGCCACAAGTTCAGAAATATCTTTGCCGCCGACATGGATATACCCCGCTTCGGGCTTCAGGCGCCGCCCTTTGCACATCGGGCAAACAGTTCTGCCTCTGTACCGTGCGTACATCACCCTGTATTGTATCTTGTACGAATTTCTTTCAATGAAGAGGAAAAAGTCATCAATGCCGCGAACGCCGCTTGCACCATGCCAGAGCAGATCCTTTTCCTGATCGGTAAGGTCGTAATAGGGGCGGTGAATAGGGAAGTTGTAAAAAGCGCTGTCGTTGATAAAATCACGCAACCACTCGCTCATCATCTCACCTTTCCAGCACACCACCGCACCTTCGTAAACCGACAGGCTTTTGTCCGGCACAACAAGATTTTCGTCTATTCCCTGCACCATCCCGAAGCCTTCACACTTGGGGCAGGCTCCGAGCGGATTGTTGAAATTGAACATCAACTCGGATGGCTCTTCGAACTTAATGCCGTCTTCCTCAAAGCGTTTGGAGAAAACAAACTCTTCCGGTTGCTCTGTGAGATACACTTTCAGCTTGCACTCATCCCTGCCTTCAAAAAACGCGGTTTCGACCGAATCGGCGAGGCGGTTGCGCAGAAGTTTTTCGCCGGTAACTTCCATCCTGTCTATAAGTATCTCAATATCAGACGCTTTAATACTTCCGGCAATTTTTATCGCTTCTTCTATCCTGTAAACCTTATTGCTGATTTCTACGCGCGTAAAGCCCTCTTTAAGAAGTATTTCCAGATGATTGGCAACAGTTCTTTCCTCAGGAACCACGAGCGGCGCGAAAATAGCGAACCGTGTGCCTTCGGGATACGAAAGCGCCTTGTTTACAACGTCTTTGACCTGATGTTTCTTCACTTCCTTGCCGGAAACGGGCGAAATGGTCTTGCCGATACGCGCAAACAGCAGCCGCAAATATTCGTAAATCTCTGTGGATGTGCCGACTGTGGAGCGCGGATTGCGGACGCTGACTTTTTGTTCGATGGCTATAGCAGGCGGAATGCCCTTGATATAATCACATTCGGGCTTGTTCATCCTGCCCAAAAACTGCCGCGCATACGACGACAAACTTTCGACATACCGCCTTTGCCCTTCGGCATACAGCGTGTCGAATGCAAGCGACGACTTGCCGCTGCCCGATAATCCGGTGATAACCACGAACTTATCACGCGGAATACATACATCTATATTTTTTAGATTGTTCACGCGAGCGCCTTTTATCAGTATGCTGTCCACCTCGGCGTCTGTCGCTGTTCCAATCTTTTTGTCCTGATCCTTCTTCATAATTATTATGTCAGTCCGTCCCACGAACCTTGTAATTCGCCGCAAAGTTAGTTTTTTATTCCCTTAGAAGCAAAATTTTTTACCTCAAACTGCAGTTTTTAATAAAAAAACCGTTATTTTTGCAATCTGATAGTAACTAATAAATAATTATCAATATGGAATTTACAAAGAAACTTACCGATGCGTTCAACGCACAAATCAACGCCGAGATGTGGTCGGCGAACCTGTACCTCTCAATGGCTGTTTTTTTCAAGAAAACAGGTCTGAGCGGCTGCGAAAACTGGATGAAAGTTCAATATAAAGAAGAGCTGGAACATGCTGACAAACTGATAGATTACGGCATCCAGAGGGGCGGCGAAATCATTGTCGGCGCTATTGACGCTGTGCCGACAACGTGGGAAAGCCCGCAAGCTGTGTTTGAACATGTTTACAAACACGAGGTGCATGTCTCTCAACTAATTGATAATCTGGCAGATATAGCCTTAGAAGAGAAAGATAAAGCTACACAGGAGTTCCTCCGCTGGTTTATCAACGAACAGGTTGAAGAAGAGGACAATGCAAAGACTATCCTCGACAAGTTCCGTATCTACGGCGTTCACGGCTTGTATTGCATAGATAAAGCGCTTGGGAAGCGGGAATAGTTCGGGGTTTATCTGTTTGAGGTTTGTCTGTTTGAGGTTGGAAGTTTGAAGTTTGAGGTTGAACTTGAACCCACCATCCTATCTCTCCGAGATAGGTAGATACCGCTGTGTATCGAGGATGTTCCGGTATGCAGGGCGTATGATACGTTTGCTCTTGAAGGTCAGCTCCTCTATCCGGTGAGCTGTCCAGCCGACTATACGCGCCATCGCGAACAGCGGGGTATAAATCTCCTGCGGCAGACCGATCATCTCATATACGAAGCCCGAATAAAAGTCAATGTTCGACGACACGCGCTTCTTAGAGCCTTTGAAGTTGGCAAAGCAGTCAATAGCCCTCTCTTCAAGCAGTTCGAGGAAAGCAAACTCTTCTTCGCGCCCTTTCTCTTTGGCGAGGTCGCGGGCAAGCTCTTTCAGCAGCAGTGCACGCGGGTCTGAAATGGTATAAACGGCATGACCGATGCCGTAAATCAGCCCCGTGCGGTTATACGCCTCTTTGTTCAGCATCTTGTAGAAATATGCGTCTATCTCCTTGATACTCTTCCAGTTCCTAATATTTTCTTTCAGGTGGTTGAACATATCAACTACCTGAATATTAGCTCCTCCGTGAAGCGGGCCTTTAAGAGAGCCGATACCTGCCGCTATTGACGAGTAAGTGTCTGTACCTGTGGAACTTGTAACCCTCACGGTGAACGTGGAGTTGTTACCGCCGCCGTGTTCCGCCTGCAAAACGAGCAGCAGGTCAAGCATCCGCGCTTCCAACGGAGTGTAGTCCTTTTTCAACAGATGCAGGAAATTTTCCGCAAGCGCCAGATTTTCAAACGGGTGGCGAATATGCAAAGCTCTGCCCTGCCGGCTGTGCCGCAGGATATTGTAAGCATAAGCGATTATCGGCGGGAAACGCGAAATGAGCTGAACAGACTGACGCATAAGGTTTTCCGGCGAAGTGTCATCCGGATTCGGATCAAAATTATACATCTCAAGCACACAGCGTGCAAGGGTATTCATAATGTTTTGACCCTCAAGGTCTATGATGTTCATCTTAGTTTTCTGTTCCAAAGGCATGTAATCGTTGATTAGCTCGCGGAAGTTTTTAAGTTCCTCAATATCAGGCAGATTGCCCGAAAGCATCAGATATGCCACTTCCTCGAAACCAAACCTTTGATTTTTTATCAAGTCATGCACGATATCCTCCACGTCGTACCCGCGATAGTAAAGTTTGCCCGGAATGGCTTTCAAGGTACCGTCTTCCGCCTTTTCGTAGCCTACAACATTGCCTATCTGCGTCAATCCTACCAGCACACCCGAACCGTCTTCATTACGCAGTCCGCGCTTCACGTTGTATTTGATAAACAGATCGTTATCAATCTTAGAAGTCGTCTTTACCGACTCGGAAAGCTTGTAAATAAGATATTCCTTTTTCATAAGACAAAAATTTAGAGTTTGATGTTCAGATTGCAAATATACAAAATATTTTTGTACTTTTGTACCGTTTTAAGAATTATTTTATGGCAGTAAAAGCATTTCAGAAGATATTCACCAAGATAACCCGCATCACAAAAGCGACATGTTCGTTGCGCGCCTCAGGCGTCGGGTATGACGAATTGGCTTCGGTTGATGGCAAGTTAGCGCAGGTGGTAAAGATTGATGGTGAAGAAGTTACGTTACAGGTTTTTTCGGGAACGGAAGGTATCCGCACCAACGCGGAGGTAGTATTCATGGGCAAAGCGCCTTCTTTGCGCGTGGGCGAACAGTTGGCAGGCAGGTTTTTCAACGCTTACGGCGAGCCTGTTGACGGCGGTCCGCAGCCCGAAGGGCGCGAAGTGGAGATAGGCGGTCCGTCGGTCAATCCAGTGCGGCGCCGTCAGCCTTCGGAACTGATAGCCACCGGAATAGCAGGCATTGACCTCAATAACACGCTCGTTACGGGGCAGAAGATTCCTTTCTTCGCCGACCCCGACCAGCCTTTTAACCAAGTGATGGCGCTTGTGGCGCTGAGGGCTGTTTCCGACAAGATTATCCTCGGCGGAATGGGCATGACTAACGACGACTACCTCTTTTTTAAGAACACTTTCAGCAATGCCGGTGCGCTGAACCGCATCGTCAGCTTCATCAATACTACCGAAGACCCGTCTGTAGAGCGGATTTTGGTGCCTGATATGGCGCTGACCGCCGCCGAATATTTTGCTGTTGAGAAACATGAGAAAGTGCTTGTGTTACTGACAGATATGACTAATTATGCGGATGCTTTGGCTATCGTTTCAAACCGTATGGACCAGATTCCGTCGAAAGATTCCATGCCCGGCTCGCTCTATTCCGACCTTGCCAAGATTTACGAAAAAGCGGTGCAATTCCCTGATGGAGGCTCAATTACAATTATCGCCGTAACAACGCTTTCGGGCGGCGATATAACCCACGCCATACCGGACAACACCGGTTATATCACTGAAGGTCAGCTATATCTGCGGCGCGACAGTGATGTCGGTAAGGTTATCGTTGACCCGTTCCGTTCGTTATCACGTCTGAAACAGCTTGTTGTGGGGAAGAAAACCCGCGAAGACCATCCGCAGGTGATGAACGCCGCCGTGCGTCTCTATGCCGATGCCGCCGACGCTAAAACAAAGATGGAGAACGGTTTCGACCTTACCGACTACGACAACCGCACGCTCGCTTTCGCCCGCGACTACTCCGAGCGACTGCTTGCCATTGACGTCAACCTGAATACGACCGAAATGCTTGACGTTACGTGGAAACTCTTTTCGCAGCATTTCACGCCGGAAGAGGTAAATATCAAACAGGAATTAGTTGATAGATACTGGGTTAAGAACTAATTCCCAGTCGCCTATATCAAGCCATCTGCCGAACTTAAACCCAACCTCCCTGAACGCGGAAACCTGACGGAAGCCGAGTTTTTCGTGCATACGGACGCTTTCATCGTTGGGAACTGTTATACATGCTATAATGGCGTGAATATCAGTGTGTTTAAGCTCTTCTAACAGCGCTTTCATCAGCGTTGTCCCGATGCCCTTGCCGAGATGATCTTTGTGCACATAGACGGTTGATTCTACGGTTGTGTGATAGGCGCATTTCTTCTTCCAGAGCGTTACGTAGCAGTACCCCTTGACCGCGCCGTCCTCTTCACAGACCAAAAACGGGTAGTTGGCGGAAATGTCGTTTATTTTCGCTTCCATTTCTTCACTTGAGAGCGGGTCGGTGTCAAAAGTGATCGTCGTATTTTCGAGATAATAATTGTAAATCCCGGCCAACGCCGCGGCGTCTTCTGTTGTTACCTTGCGTATCATTTTATTGTAAATCCTAATAATTCAAGTGATTGCGCAGTCTGCGGGTCAATATTTTTTGCCTCTATCGTGAAGTTTTTGAACTCACGGCGGATCCAATAATCGCCTCGTTGTTTTTCAAATGCTTCGGGGCTGATTTTCAGTCTGTTACTATCTTCTGTTATAGGATATGTGTGCGTAACTGCCTCATAAATAATTTGTTCTTTGCTTTTGCCTGCACCGTTAATGGCGATTGTCAGCGGCATAGGAGGGGATGGAATTTCGCTCGGATACCAGTTTTTTAACTCATTGATATTGAAATAGTTAGCAAATTCACGGATACATGCTGCGGTGCCGTTTGCCTTGCCGTCGGACGAATATCCGGCTATGTGAGGGGTTGATATAAAGGCTTTTGCGAGCAGTTCGGGGTCGGGCGTCGGCTCCGTTTCCCATACGTCGAGGATGAAAGCCGACAGTTTGCCGCTGTTGATGGCTTTTCTCAACGCTTCCGTATCCGTTACCGCACCACGCGATGAGTTGATAAACACGGCGTTATCTTTCATTTTTGCGAAAAAGCCGTCATTCGCTAAATGAAATGTCATGTATGGTTCTTCCTTTGTCAGCGGTACGTGACAGGTTACTATGTCACTCTCTGTTAGCAGTTTATCCAATGATACAACCTTGCGTTCGCCGAAAGGGGTTTCAATGTACCTTTCGTCATTGCGAGGCACGAAGCAATCCAGACCGTTATATGCCAACTCCTTAGGGGGGTCATTAAGTAAAACCCTAATTCCCAGCGCCTCGGCAGCTTTCATGACCTTACTGCCCACATTACCGACGCCGATGATGCCAATCGTCAGGTCTCGGAACTTCAGCCCCCGTTCATAAACAAGCGTAGCTAAAGCCGCCGTGATATACTGCTGCACCGAATACGAGTTGCATCCGGGCGCATTAACCCACCGTATCCCCATCTTGTCGCAGTATTCCGTATCAATGTGATCATAACCTATTGTTGCTGTGGCTATTAGCTTGACATGACTTCCTCCAAGCAGCTTTTCATCGCACTTAGTGCGCGTCCGCGTGAAGATTACATCGGCATCTTTCACATCGGCAGCTGTTGTCTTAGCCCCCGGCAGATAAACGATATCCGCATAATTTTCAAGCGCCCCTTTCAAAAAAGGAATCTTATCGTCGGCTATTATTTTTGGTCTGTTCATTATATTTCTGATAATCAATATATTACATTCTAACTTCTACTCCCTGTTGTTTTAAATACCGTTTCAG
>JAISTJ010000059.1 GCA_031272655.1 Tannerella sp. | reverse complement strand
GCTGTCAAACGGCAATATGTTATTCAGCAAGCTGATACACAGGTTCTTATGTGTGCCGAATATCAGTTTGAATATCAAATCGTTCTTAGGGTCGAGATACTTTGCCATAGCTTTTAGTGTTGAATGATGAATGATGAGTGATGAATTCAACTGCAAAAATAACAAATAATTTCCATCCCGCCAAAAAAACTTAAAAAAAATTGCTGTTCGGATAAAATTTTTTGTAGAATAAAAAAAAAGCAGTACCTTTGCGGCCGAATTTGGAATAAAAAAAATAATTAAAATACAGAAAGAAAGATGAAAAGGACATTTCAACCTTCCAATCGCAAGAGGAAGAACAAACATGGATTTCGCGAGCGTATGGCGTCAGCCAACGGTCGCAGGGTACTTGCATCGCGTCGCGCCAAAGGCCGCGCCAAACTGAGCGTTTCGGACGAATATCCGAAATAAGTCTGTCGTAATCACGTTTTAGCTGTGATAACGGACAAATTACTGAAAGCGCCTGTATATGTCAATATTCTGATAGTATTGGCGCTTTTGTTTATTGTCGGTTGGCTAACTCTTTTATGGATAGACACTTATACCAATCACAACAAGGCGGTTGTAGTGCCGGATGTCAGGGGATTGCAGATCGAAGAGGCAGAGCCTTATTTCTCGAAAAATCTTCTGCGGTACGTTATTATTGATTCGGTCTATTCAAAGGCGGCGACTCCCGGTGCTATTGTGGACATTATTCCAGACGCTAATACGAAAGTCAAGAAGAACAGGATTGTTTACGTAACCGTCAACGCCAAGTCGGAAGAGACCGCTCCGGTGCCGGAAATAACGGATATTTCTTATCGTCAGGCCTATGCGCTGCTCAAATCGCGCGGGTTTCAGAATGTGGATCTGAAATATGTTTCGGGCGAGTTCCGCGACCTTGCTATTGGAGTGGAATACAGGGGCAAAATGGTCAAGACAGGCGACCGGATACCGTTAGCATCAAAGATTTCGCTTGTTTTGAGCGACGGACACATCGTTGCACAGGGCGATTCCATTAAGGAAGATAAACCTAAAATTATTGGCGGTAACGAAACATGGTTTTAAGATGGACGCTGATGATTTGTTGTATCAGGATGATTTTGAGGACGATACCGACGGATTCAGTCAGGATGGGGAGGCTGTAACGACGGAAGAAGGCGGTCAGCTGTACGAGCATTTCCGTTTCACGGCAGACCGCAATCAAGCGCCGTTACGGATAGACAAGTTTCTTTACGACCGCCTGACAAACACGAGCCGCAACCGCATACAACTCGCTGCCGATGCGGGTTATCTCCATGTCAACAATGAGGTTGTCAAGAGTAACTACAAGGTTAAGCCGGAAGATGTGGTAACGGTTATGATGTCGCGTCCGCGCCGCGTGTTTGAAATCGTTCCTGAAGATATCCCACTTAACATTGTTTATGAAGATGATGCGTTACTTGTAGTGAACAAGCCGTCGGGGATGGTTGTGCATCCGGGTCACGGCAACTGGCAGGGAACGCTGCTTAACGCTCTTGCGTGGTATATGCGTGAAGATCCGCTTTTTGACGTCGAAGATCCGCGTCTCGGACTTGTGCATCGTATAGATAAAGACACATCGGGGTTGCTGTTAATAGCTAAACGCCCCGAAACTAAAACGTTTCTCTGCCGGCAGTTCTTCAATAAGACGACCAAAAGGCAGTATGTAGCTATGGTCTGGGGCGTTCCGAAAGAGACGGAAGGGCGGATTGAAGGTAATATCGGACGCGACCCGCGCGATAGGCAAAGGATGACGGTTTTCCCCGACGGCGAGCAGGGCAAAACTGCCGTAACACATTACAGGATAGCGGAAAAGTTCGGCTATGTCTCGCTGTTGGAGTTCCGGCTCGAAACAGGCCGGACGCATCAGATTCGCGTTCATTCGGCTTCCATTGGTCATCCTGTCTTCAATGATGAAAAATATGGCGGCAACCAGATACTCAAAGGGTTGCAATCGTCTAATTATAAGCAATTTATCCATAACTGTTTCGAGGTTTGTCCTCGTCAGGCGTTGCATGCCAAGACGCTTGGGTTCGTTCATCCCTCAACTCTTCAGGAAATGTTTTTTGAGGCGCCCCTGCCGGATGATATGGCGGGGCTTGTTGAGAAATGGCGGAACTATTGCGGCAATGGCTGATTTTGGATATTTTAGATTTCAGATTTTAGATTTTAGATTTTAGAATTTAGATTTTGGATTTCAGATTTTAGATTTTGGATTTTGGTTCTTAGTTCTTAACTTTTAGTTTTTTTATGAAGAATATTGCTATTGTGGCGGGGGGATATACGTCGGAATTTGGAGTTTCGTTGAGGAGCGCCGAAGGGCTGATGGGGTTTATAGACGGGGAACGGTATAATTGTTATACCGTGATTATCAGCAAGAAACGTTGGTCGGTGATGCTGCCTGACGGGAACGAGACGGATATTGACAGGAATGATTTCAGTTTCGTTACCGGCGGGGTTAAGGTGTTGTTTGACTTTGCGTACATTACTATACATGGCAGTCCGGGCGAGGACGGGCGTATTCAGGGGTATTTTGATATGATCGGGCTGCCGTATTCGTCGTGCGGGGTGCTTGCCGGTGCGCTTACTTTTAATAAGTATTTTAATAATCAGTATCTTAAAAGTCAGGGGATTCGCGTTGCGGATTCTGTGCGGCTTACACGGTTGCGTCATTGCGAGGAACGAAGCAATCCGGAGAAAATTGGTATAAATGGTTTATTGATTAGATTGCTTCACTGCGTTCGCAATGACGGGGAAAAAGAGGTTCGCAATGATGGAAAAGTAGAGGTTCGCAATGACCGGGAAAAAGAGGTTCGCAATGACGGAAAAGAAGAGGCTCGTCAAGATGAACAAGAATGGATTCGTAATGACGGGAATGGGGTATTCGTTAAGCCAAATGAGGGGGGGAGCAGTTTCGGGATTACAAAAGTTACGGATGCCGGAAAGTTGCAAGAGGCTGTGGATAAGGCATTTGAAGAGAGCGACGAAGTGATCATAGAGCAGGCAATCAAAGGCGTGGAAGTAACATGCGGATGCTACAAAACTAAGAAAAGCGCCGTAGTTTTTCCGATAACGGAGATAGTCAGCGAAAACGAGTTTTTCGACTATGACGCCAAGTATAACGGCAAATCGCAGGAGATAACCCCCGCGCGGATATCTGGTGAAATGACGGATAAAATAAAGCGTAACACTCTGAAAATCTATGATTTGATAGGCGCACGGGGGATTATCAGGATAGATTACATCATTCCCGACGACGGTGAGCCGGTGCTTTTGGAAATAAATACCAATCCCGGCATGACAACTGCAAGTCTCATTCCGCAACAAATTAAAGCGGAAGGACTTGATATTAAGGATATTATGACGGATATAATAGAAAATTCTTAACACAAAAAAAGTTAAAATAAAGGTATTTTCAAAAAACTTATGTAAGTTTGCAGTCTGAAAGAAGAAAATGAACACAGATTATTCTAAATACAATTTTGACGACATTCGTCCGTACAACGACGATGAAGTGAAGGACGCCATCGAGCGCCTTGCGACCTCCGAGAGGTTGCAGCATGCAATGCGTTATATACAGCCCGATATTGATTGGGACGGGTTTGCTGCCGCGTTACGCGAGTGCAAGACTGTCAAGCAGTTCAAAACGACGATGTCATATAACGCCGTGATGATGGTTGCGAAGAACACAACTTTTTCTTTAACCATCTCCGGTCGCAGCCGCTTGCCCGAAGACGCGCCCTGCACTTTCATTTCAAACCACAGGGATATCATTCTTGATGCGGCTTTCCTCAATGTGCTGCTCAACGACATAGGTTTCGGGATGACGCAGATAGCAATTGGCGATAACTTGCTGATACAGCCGTGGATAGACACGCTTATAAGACTTAATAACTGTTTTATAGTGAAGCGTGATCTCTCTGTACGTGAGCTACTTAAGTCGAGCGTCAAACTCTCGGCGTATATCCATCACGTCATTCAAGATCTGCACGAACCTGTATGGATAGCGCAACGTGAAGGCAGGGCGAAAGACAGCAACGACCAGACGCAAACATCTGTGCTTAAGATGCTTAACCTGTCCGGCGACCATGACCATCCGCTTCAAAACCTGATGAGCCTCAACATCGTGCCGATCGCCATCTCATACGAGTACGACCCGTGCGACTACCTGAAAGCCAAAGAGTTTCAACAAAAACGCGATGATCCGGATTTCGTCAAAAGCCAGCGCGACGACCTGCTGAATATGGAAACGGGGCTGCTTAAATATCACGGCCGCGTACATTTCACCCTCTGTTCGCCGATAAACGACCGCCTTGCGGAGCTTGAGAGCAGGGAGCTTGACAAGAATACCCTTATTGCGGAAATAGCGAATATCATTGATAAAGAGATATATAAGCACTACAGATTTTATGCGTGCAACTATGTGGCGTATGACATGCTCAACCGCAGCCTCGATTTTCGTTCCCATTACGACTTGCGCGACAAGGCGCAGTTTGAAGCCTACCTTCAGAAACAAATCAACAAGATTGATCTGGAACACAAAGACGAAACGTTCCTTCGGGAAAAAATCCTTGAGATGTATTCCAATCCGCTGAAGAATCATATTTTGAACAAATGAAGATTATATGTGTCGGGATGAATTATGCAAATCACAATAAAGAGATGCATAATTCGTTATTACTTAAAGAGCCTGTGATTTTTCTCAAGCCCGATTCGGCATTGTTGAAAGACGGAAAGCCGTTTTTCATTCCGTACTTCTCTGAGGAAATCAATTACGAGACAGAGATTGTGGTGAAAATCAACAGGTTAGGCAAACATATTGACGAGAAATTCGCTCACCGCTATTATGAAGAGATTACCGTCGGTATAGACTTCACCGCCCGCGACCTGCAAAGGGAGTTCAAGCAGAAAGGCCTGCCGTGGGAGCTGTGCAAGGGCTTCGACGGGTCGGCTACCATCGGGGAGTTTGTTCCGTTAACTCAGGTCGGAGAGATACAAAACATTGATTTTCACCTTGATATAGACGGTTCGACGGTGCAGGCGGGGAATACTTCGGATATGATTTTTGCGGTAGATAAGATCATCGCTTTTGCGAGCCGCTTCTTCACCCTCAAACAGGGAGATTTGCTTTTTACGGGCACTCCTGCGGGCGTCGGGACAGTCGGCATCGGGAATCATCTTCAAGGGTTTCTAAGGGATCGCAAGACGCTGGATTTCTTCGTTCGGTAGGTTTGAAGTTTGAAAAGAGAATGTCGCGCACTTTATTATATATGATTTGTTTGATGGCGGTTGCCGCTTCGGTGGGAGCGGACGGGAGCCGGTATGCCCGGACGTCTGCTTTGGCTGAAGGGAAGTGGGTGAAAGTAAGTATCTCAGAGACAGGCTTTTACAAACTAACATACGCCGACCTGAAGAAGATGGGTTTTGCAAGTCCTGAAAAAGTGTCCGTTCACGGATACGGCGGCTACCCGCTTGAAGAAGACTTCAGCAAAGCGGTTTATATAGACGACGTGCCGTCAATACCTGTTTACAGGGGCGCCGACTACATCCTTTTCTTCGGCAAAGGCGCTGTGAAATGGACTTATGATGCGGCAAAGAGCCTGTTCACACATGAAAACAACGCCTATTCAACTAAAGGATACTATTTCGTAACAGACGCTACGGAAACGAATGACGTAACGATAACTCCCTCAGTATCAAATACTTCAATAACGATAGACAAATTCGACGACTATATGCTTCACGAGGTTGATCGCGTGTCGTTGACGAATGCCGGCCGCCCCAATTCGGGACGCGAGCTGTTTGGTGAAAGCTTCGACGTTACGTCAAGCAGGGATTTTACTTTCAATATCCCCGGAATAACGGGCGATGAAGGCAGGTTGAGCTACCGATTTGTTGCGAAAGTGCTGTCGGGCACAGGCATTGTGAGCGTCAGCATTGACGGATCGGAGCTGACGAGAGGGTCAATACCGCAAAACAACTACATGTACACAGCCGCGTTGAGCGCCTCTGCGGAAGTCGCATGGAAAGGCGACAAGAGCGAGAACACAACGGTAAAAGTCGCTTTCAACCTGACAGGTCAGGTGAGCCACCTTGATTATATCCGCCTGCAGATGACGCGCACGTTGCAGCCTTACGGGGCGACAACGTTGTTCCGCAGCCTCGAATCCATCAATAAAGCCTCGCAATTCACAATCAAAAATGCAAGTTCTAACGTTCTCGTTTTCGATGTAACGGACGGGATGACGCAGATGGAAATAGCGACGGAAGGCTCAAACGCAACCTTTTCGATACCGTCGGGGTCGTTGCGCGAGTTTGCGATGGCTGATTTGAGCAAAACATTTCCCGTTCCCGAAACCGTAGGCGAGGTGAAGCCTCAAAACCTGCACGGGATGCCGCAGACGCACATGGTAATCCTTGCTCCCGAAGCGTTTATGCAGGAAGCCGAGAGGCTGGCGCAGGTGCATCGGCAGAGGGACAACTTGACCGTTGCAGTAGTGAAGCCCGAAGACGTCTATAATGAGTTTTCGAGCGGCGCACCCGAAGCAACTGCCGTGAGGCGTTTTATGAAGATGTTTTACGACCGCCGCACGTCGGATGACGACGCCCCGCGCTACTTGCTGCTGTTCGGCGACGGACGGTGGGACAACCGCAAACTGTCGGACCAGTGGAAAAGCTCGTCCGACAACTATATCATAACATACCAGACGCGCGAATCTATCGCCGAAGACTCCTATGTAACAGACGATTACTTCGGATTTCTTGCGGACAATCAGGGTGCGGACATCGTAGCCGCCGACATGCACATCGGCATCGGGCGTTTCCCCGTCAACACGCTTGCGCAGGCTAAAAACGCGGTGGATAAAACCATCAACTACATAGAAAACAACGCCAAAGGAGCATGGAAAAACAAGATATGTTTCGTCGCGGACGATGGCAACAGAAACGACACCGACCCGACAATCCATGCGCAACAAGCTGATACTCTGGCGCGTTACATTGAAAGCAGTCATCCGGCATACATTCCTAAAAAGCTATATTTCGACGCCTTCAAGATAAGCTACAGCGGCGGTAAACCAACATATCCGGATATCCGCACCAATTTGCAGAAAGAATTGAAGGAAGGTATGCTTATTTTGAACTACACCGGACACGGGGATGCAGAGTCGTGGTCGGAGGAAAAGGTTGTTACTCAGGCAGATATAAATTCTTATTCATATACTAACCTGCCGTTATGGATAACAGCTTCGTGCGTTTTCGCACCTTTTGACGCCCCGTCAACTTCCGCCGGCGAGAATGTCTTTTTGAACCCCAAAAGCGGCGGCATTGCGTTGTTTACCGCCGCCAGAGTGGCGTACAGCGATGCTAATCTCCGCCTCAACCGCATTTTCCTGTCGAATCTCTTTGAGAAGCAGGACGGCAGGCATTTAGCGCTCGGCACGATAATGAAAAACTCGAAAAACAGCTACAAGTCGGATATGATCATGAGTTTTCTGCTTATCGGCGACCCTGCGCTCACCCTCGCTTACCCCGACGATTTCAATATGGAAGTAACGGAAATCAACGGCTATAGCGTCGAAAACGCGACCGTCAATTTCAAAGCGTTTGAAAAAATAACGGTTACTGGGCGGGTAACGGATGCGTCGGGGAGAACGATTGATGATTTCAACGGGTTGCTTTCGGCGACGGTTTTTGACAGCCGGAAACAGATTGAAACCCTGAACAATACAGGTGCGGGAACTATCACCTACACCGATTATCCCAACAAAGTCTATGCGTGCAACGATTCGGTTTACGGCGGGCAGTTCTCTTTTTCGTTTATGATGCCTAAAGACATCTCATATTCAAACGATTACGGCAAGATAAGCATGTATGCTGCCGATGAAACCAACCGGATAGAAGCCAACGGATCGTTTAAGGACTACACGGTCGGCGGCACGGCGGATATAACGGTGAATGACGAAACAGGTCCGGAAATACGCGCTATATACTTGAATAACAGCTCGTTCACTGATGGCGACAAGGTCAATGTAACGCCTGTCTTTGCGGCGATTGTATGGGACGAAAGCGGCATCAACACAGGCGGTAGCAGCATCGGGCACGACATCACGCTGACGATTGACAACAGCTACACTCTGACGTGGTCGCTCAACAGCTATTACGAGACATACCTGTCGGGCGAAGACGGCGAAGGCATAGTGCGTTTCCCGCTGCCGGCGCTTGAAGAAGGCTCTCACACAGCGGAGTTTAAGGTGTGGGACATCTTCAATAATTCGAGTTCGCAGACTTTCAGTTTCATCGTGAGCGACGCCTACAAGCCTTCGATAGCGGCCATCACGGCAGCCCCGTCGCCTGCAAGCGATTTCGTTTATTTCATAATTGAGCACGACATGCCCGAATCGCAGTTGAAAGTGGAGTTGCAGGTGTTCGATCTGACCGGCAGGCTGATGTGGAGCCGCATTGAGACCGGCTCGTCGGAGATGATGGACTCCTACAGGGTGAAATGGGATTTGACGAACGGAGCGGGCGCGAAACTGCGTCCCGGAACATACGTTTACAGGGCGATAATAAGCTCTAACAACTCTTCAGAAGTGTCAAAATCAAATAAATTAGTTATCAAAGCACAATAAAGAAGCGAAAAAAGAGTTTATTTCCTTACAAACTAACAAGAAGAATATGAATAAAATAAGAATCAGTCTATTATTTTTGATTTTTGTCGGAACAACGCTGAAGATGGCGGCTCAGGATGATGAAAAGAATCAGTTCAGCCCGTTGAACACGGCTGTGCCTTCTTTGTCAATAGCTCCTGACGCGCGTGGAGGTGGTATGGGCGACAACGGAGCCGCAACTCTTCCCGATATAACTTCGCAATACTGGAATCCGTCAAAATACGCATTTATGGAGAGTAAAGCAGGCGTCGGCCTGTCATACACCCCTTGGATGCGCAAAATAGTCAATGATGTAGCATTAGCTTATCTATCAGGATATTACAAACTCGGACAATATGACCAGCACGCAGTTTCGGCCTCTTTGCGCTACTTCTCGCTTGGCGAAGTGCCTTTGACGACCTACGGGGGTGAAGTGTATCAGAACATTAACCCTTACGAAATGGCTTTTGATTTGGGATACAGCATCAAACTGTATGAAGGCTTCTCGCTTGGGGTTGCGATGCGGTATATCCGTTCGGATATGGGTTCGGGCATTGATTACGACCTCACTCCGGGCAACTCTTTCGCCGCCGACCTGAGCGGTTACGGCGAGAAATATCTTATGCTCGGCAACAGCGAGTGCCTTTGGAGTGTCGGTTTCAATATCTCGAATATGGGCACAAAAGTGTCGTACGACGAGGGTAGCACCAACCAGTTCCTGCCTACCAACCTGCGACTTGGCACGGGTTTGCTGCTGCCGCTTGACGAATACAACCAACTCGGCATCTATTTCGACGCCAACAAATACCTCGTGCCGTCAGAGCCTGTGAAAATGGATGACGAAGACGAAGAGGATTTTGAGAAGCGGTATGACGAATACAACAATATGAGTTTTGTGAAAGGTATGATCAAGTCATTCAGCGACGCGCCCGGCGGAAGCAGCGAGGAGTTGAAGGAAATCAACCTTTCAATAGGCTTGGAATACAATTATAACAGCCAGTTTTTCGTGCGCGGGGGCTATTTCTACGAAGACCGTATGAAGGGAAACCGCCAGTATTTCTCTGCCGGCGCGGGCTTTAAGATGAATGTCTTCAGGCTCGATGCCGCCTACCTGATAAGCACTGTCCAGAGCAACCCTCTTGACCAGACGTTGCGTTTCACCCTGTCGTTCGATATGGACGGCTTGAGAAATCTATTTAACTGATAATCATGCGAATAGGCTTCGGATATGATGTACATGCTTTTGCCGAAGGTCGCGAGTTGCGGCTTGGCGGCGTTCGTATTGACTATCCGCTTGGGCTTGCGGGACACAGCGATGCTGACGTCCTGATTCATGCCATCTGTGACGCCCTGCTTGGCGCCGCCGCTTTCCGGGATATAGGTTACCATTTCCCGGACACGTCTCCCGATTATCAAGGTGTTGATAGTAAGATACTTATGCAGCGCGTAGTTGCTATGCTCCGTGAAAACGGCTTTGAGCCGGGGAATATTGACTGTACGATAGTAGCCGAGCAGCCGCGACTTAGTTCCTATATACCTGAAATGCAGAGAGTTATAGCGGAGACGATGAATATACCTGAAACGGACGTCTCCGTAAAAGCCACTACGACCGAGCATCTCGGTTTCACCGGTCGCAAAGAAGGAATTGCAGCGTATGCGGTGGCTTTGATCAAGGCTAAACGATTCTAAATTAGAAATATATGAAATCACGTTTTTTCTTTTACGCAGTGTCTACCATGGCGCTGTTTGCTTTTACGTGTTGCAGCGGCGGGCTTAAAGTCGTGAACCTCAGCTGTGAATATATGACCGAGCCGATGGGCATAGATGTTTCAGCGCCTCAGTTCAGTTGGCAATTAGCGGATGCGGCATTTACTCGCGGGCAGAAACAGACAGGTTATCAGATACTTGTGGCTTCATCTCCTTCACTGCTTAATGAAAAAGACGCCGATGTATGGAACAGCGGTAAAGTGGCGTCCGACAAGTCTGTGTTTGTCAGCTATACCGGCGCCAAACTTGCTTCGAGCCGCGCTTATTATTGGAAAGTGCAGGTGTGGGACAAAGACGGCGCGCCTATAGGGTGGAGCCGTACTGCCCGCTTCGTTACCGGAATTATGGATAAAGCTGAATGGAAAACGGCCGAATGGATTGTGCATCCTTCCGCGCCTCACACGAAGCATATCTGGTTCAGGAAGAATTTTACACTTGACGGCGGTGTTTCTTCGAAAGAGATTTTTGCGCATGTAGCCTCGCTTGGCTACCATGAACTTTATATCAATGGTAAAAAGGTTGACGACAATGTACTGTCGCCCGTTTTGACCGACTATCAGAAACGGCTTTTCTATGTTACATACGATATTTCACCGTTTCTTCGGAAGGGCGCTAATACCGTAGCTATCTGGTTTGCAGCAGGTTGGGCTTCATACGATTGTTTCAATATGACGCCATGCCTGAAAGTAAAACTTGTCGGTGAGAAAGTTGATATAAACTCTGACACTTCGTGGCTTTGCGCTGAATCCAACAGCGAGGATACGGAAAAGACGCGCTCGTTCGACCATAACGGCGGCGAGATAGTAGATGCGCGATATGCAGTGCCGGACTGGAACTCGGTCAAGTTCAACGATACGAATTGGACAAGTGCGGCAATAACACCAGGGTATAATGACGAATGGCTTGAACCACAGATGATTGAAGGCTCTAAAGTCATTGAAACGATTAAAGCTAAAAGCGTTACAGAGGTAAAAGAAGGGGTTTACAAGGTAGATTTCGGGAAGAACTTCA
>JAISTJ010000033.1 GCA_031272655.1 Tannerella sp. | reverse complement strand
CTGCGCTTACTTCTGCCACAGCGAACGATAGCAACGCTAACGAGAGGCTCATGATACATTTAATGTGTCTTTGATGCTTCTTCATCTTTCTTAATTTGTTTTAGTTAATATTAATTTTTAAAATTCTCTTGTCTGCCGCTTTTAACGGCTTCCATATATAAGACGTAAAAATACGCTTTTCGGACTATTCGTTTTGAAAAATTTTTTAATAAATTTCCATAAATTGTTCATTAACAACATTGAAACGGAACGGATAAACTCCCTGAAGAGCGGTGAGAATGGTCTTCATCTCATCGTTTTGGCGCACTTTCCCGGTTATGGGATGCGTCAGTTTGGAGCGGTCTTTGATGTCAAACTTCACATTGTACCACAGCGTAAGGTATTCAAGCACTTCCCCGAACGGCCTGTTTGCAAACGTATAAATGCCTTTGCTCAGGTACTCGCCGTTATTCAGTTTTGATTCCGATTTGACTAAACTGTTGCCTGCAAGGACGACTTTTTCGCCTGCGACAAGCTTCACCGGCTCTCCCGTCCCCATCTTGTAACCGGACGCCTTGTTCACAGACACTTCCACACTTCCTTCCACAAGATCGGTTTCAAACCTGACCGAAGAAGAATATGCAAAGACGTTAAACTGTGTTCCGATGGCCTTGACTTCAAAGCGGGATGTCCTGACAATGAACGGCTTATCTTCGTTTTTTGCGACTGTGAAGTAACCTTCGCCATCTAATTCTACAGTCCGGTCTTTTTTATTGAAATCGCTTGATATTCTGATTGTTGTGTTCGGACTTATCCATGCGGATGAGCCGTCTGCGAAGTTGAGGCTGGCCCTTTGGCCTTTAGGCGCTTGAATGACTGTATATTCCTGTTTATCAGCCGGTTTATAAAACAACAACCATGCATTGAGGACAATAAGCGCCGCTACCGCTGCATACTTTAACACATTGAGTAACAGTTTGTTAATGCATTTTTGCCTGACCTTGACTTTAAACTTCTTAAACATAGCGGCGGCATACTCGTCGTCGCCTTTGCGATAGTCAAGCAACGTTACGGCTACGCTGTTCTGTATTTTGACGAACTCCCCCCTTAAGGCGTCATCGCCTCTAACGCTCTCTAACAGCTGCCATTTATCACGGCCGGCGAGTTCGTCAGTAAAATATTTCTCAATTTCTTCTTTTCTATCCATAAAAATTGTCTCTACTTATAAGACGTAAAAAATCTGTTTTCGGACTATCCGCGGGATGATTTTTTTTACAAAATAAACAAAATCATCGTCAAATAATCCTTCAAATCCGCCTTCAGACGCGTTGTAGCGGCGCTTAAGTGGTTTTTGACGGTATTGACGGAAATGCCTAATTTTTCTGCAATCTCTTCATTCTTCATGCCTTCCGAGCGGCTCATAATGTAAACCTCGCGACACCTCTCCGGCAATCGCGCAATAGCCTGTTCAAGAGCCTCTTCAACATCAAGTTCGTCAAAAAGATTAGTGTCGAACGCCTGCAAAGCCTCCATTTTAAGCTCCAGTTCGGCGTTCGAGACCGTAAAATGCCTTTCCCTCGCGCGTACATTATTTCTATGGCAGTCAATCGAGCGGTTTTTGAGCGATTTGAACAGGAACGAGGCAGGCTTGTTTACCTGCACAAGCGTTTCACGATGGCGCACCCACAAGTCAACAAACAAGTCCTGAACAACGTTTTCGGCGTCATGCTTCGACATCAGGTACTCTGTGGCAAAACGCACCATCTTAGGGAAGTATTTAACATACATCTCTTCAAAAATCTTGTCGTTACTCTTCAAAATCTTCATGATAATGAGTAAATTTTTGTGCAAATATAAAAACTTTTTTGATAATTTCACACAATCGTTTTGTTTTTCATGCAAAAATCCCTAACTTTGCGTTTGATTTTTATATTAAGTTTTTCTTAACTAATTAAAATACAGATACTTATGTCATTCTTAGAGATTACATGGACTGCTAACCCTGCGATATTCAGCATCGGTTCACGCGAGATACGCTGGTATGCCCTGATGTTCGTTATCGGATTCTGGGCTGGTTACAAGATTGTGGAACGGATGTGGAAACGAGAAAATATCAACCCTAAATGGATTGATCCCCTACTCTATTACACAATTTTCGGAACTGTCATCGGTGCACGGCTCGGACATTGTCTTTTCTACGCCCCTTCATACTATTTAGCTCATCCTTTCGAGATTTTAAAGATCTGGGAAGGCGGTTTGGCAAGCCATGGCGGCGTGCTGGGAGTGATTATTGCCGTATGGCTTTACTCTAAACACGTGAGCCACAAGTCAATGCTGTGGACTTTCGACAAACTTGTTACTCCAACCGGACTTGTAGCGGCTCTTATCCGCATAGGCAACCTGATGAATCACGAAATTTACGGCTCGCCGACAGACATGCCTTGGGCTTTTCGTTTCATTGAAAACTTGCACCAGTGGAGACAAGGCGCTCCTCCCATCTTTTCCGAACCAAGCCATCCTACGCAACTCTACGAAGCCGGATGCTACCTGCTGATTTTCGCCCTCTGTATGTGGCTCTACTTCAAAAAAGACGCATGGAAACGCGAAGGTTTCATCTTTGGCGTATTCCTGACACTTCTCTTCATCGCCCGTTTCTTCATCGAATTTCTGAAAAACAATCAGGAACCTTGGGAGGCAAACATGGCGCTTAATATGGGGCAACTGCTTAGTATTCCGTTCATTATAGCGGGAATATACTTTATTTGGAGAAGCAGAAAACAAAAACAATAGATTCGTGGTTTGTTATAGTTTTATGTTGTTTTCTTTAGTTTTTTGCAGTTCAAACAAAAAAAACAATTTAAAACAAACAACAACAAAAAGAAACAAAAATTAAAGTGATGAAACAAATAAAAAACAAGATTTATTATACAGGTGTCAATGACCGCAATAAGAGACTTTTTGAGAGCCTTTGGCCACTGCCTAACGGCGTCTCCTACAACTCTTATTTGCTGGATGGCGATGAGACAACACTGATAGATACCGTTGATATATGCTTTTCCGAACAGTTTTTCGGACAGATAGCCGAAATATTGGGCAGTCGCCCTCTCAACTATTTGATAATAAATCATATAGAGCCGGATCATTCGGGATGTCTTTCACTTATAAGAGATAAATATCCGGATGTCAAAATCATTGGTAACAAGCTGACATTTGGCATGTTAGCAGGTTATTATGGCATTACTGACGGTTTGCTTGAGGTGCACGACGGCGATACATTGTCATTAGGAGGACGTACTCTGCGGTTTGTTACTGCTCCTATGGTTCATTGGCCGGAAGTGATGTTCACATACGATGAAACCGATAAAGTTCTCTTTTCAGCTGATGCTTTCGGCACTTTCGGCACACTTGACGGCGGCATACTTGACGTCGAACTTGATACAAGTCGCTATTGGTCGGAAATGGTGCGTTATTACTCCAACATTGTCGGCAAGTACGGCAACCCTGTACAGAAAGCGCTTCAAAAGCTACAAGGCGTTGATGTACAGATGATTTGTTCTACACACGGGCCAATTTGGACGGAAGAACGCTCAAAAGCTATAAAGATTTACGACCGCCTTAGCCGCTATGAAGGCATAGACGGACTTACAATAGTTTACGGAAGCATGTACGGACATACCGAACGAATGGCTGAAACTATTGCAGCTGCCGCTTCCGATGCAGGTGTTAGAAACATTGCTTTACATGACGTGAGCAAAACTCACGCATCATTTATCTTGCGTGATATATTTAATTATAAGGGACTTATAATCGGAAGCCCTACATACAGCAATCAGTTGTTCCCCGAAATAGATTCATTGCTTCATCGCATCGAACTGCGCGAGATACGTAACCGCTTGTACGGTTGTTTTGGTTCGTTTACATGGGCAGGCGCTGCTGTAAAACGACTTGTCGCTTTTGGCGAAACGATGAAATGGGAATTTGCAGGCGAGCCGATAGAACAGAAACAAAATATCAGCACTGAAGCCGCCTGCCGAGCGCTTGGCGCTGCTATTGCTGAGAAACTACTTCATTCCGATATAGAATAAGGCTTCCCTGTTCCGACATATACTCTTTTACGATTGGGCGAAGAGCTCATCTCGAAGAGAAGCTCGGCGCCGTCTTTCAAGTCAGAGTAGGTGATATAACCTTTATCATAGCGTTTGCCGTTAAGGTAAACGGCTTTCACATAGCGGTTTGTGTCGCTCGCTTTCGGAGCTTTGACAGTAATTGTTTTGCCGTTTTCAAGGTTTAACTTCATAAAGGGGAAGTACGGTGCGCCGAGAACGAACTCATCGCTTCCGGGGCAAACGGGATAGAAGCCCATAGCGGAGAAGATGTACCAAGCCGACATTTGACCGCAGTCGTCGTTGCCGCACAGTCCGTCAATGCCGCTTCTGTACATACGGTTCATAATCTCGCGAACCCAAAACTGCGTCTTCCACGGTTGCGACGTCCATGCATAAAGGTATGCAATATGGTGGCTCGGCTCGTTACCATGTACATAATTGCCCATAATACCCTCTTTTGTAACATCTTCTGTTTCGGCAAAGAACTCTTCCGGCAGTTCCATAGTAAAAAGAGAATCCAAGCGTCGAATGAACACCTTCTCGCCGCCCATTTCGCGTATCAAACCGTTCACGTCGTGCGGAACATAAAAGGAATAATTCCACGAGTTTCCTTCGATAAATCCCTGTCCATGCGTGCTAAGCAGGTTGAAATCCTTTTTCCACGTCCCGTCTTTCATTTTAGCTCTGACAAAACCGGAAGACGGGTCGAAAACGTTTCGGTAGTTCAAAGCCCGCTTTTTATAAACATCTGCAACCGAATCATTTCCGAGCGCGGCGGCGGTATGATAGACAGTCCAGTCGTCGTAAGCGTATTCAAGTGTAGTAGAGGCGCCGTCGGCGCTGACGTCAAACGGTACGTATCCGAGCCTTACATAATCAGCCGTACCGCCGAAATAGGGCGTATTGGACGTTGTCTGCATAGCCTCAAGCGCCTGCGAGCGGTCTGCGTCCGACAGTTTAATTTCCTTAGTAATAGCGTCTGCAAGAACCGAAACCGAATGGTATCCTGTCATGCACCAGTTCTCGTTGCCGTTATGCGACCAAACGGGTAACATACGGTGAACGCTTTGTCGCCAGTGCGCCATCATCGAAGCCACGATGTCAGCGCTGCGGCGACGGTTCAACAGGTTAAACAGCGGGTGCAAAGCGCGATAGGTATCCCAAACGGAGAACACGGTGTAGTTAGTAAAGCCCTCGGCCTTATGTATCTGATGGTCAATACCCCTGTACTGTCCGTCCACATCCATATAAACAGAAGGGTTTATAAGCGTATGGTAGAGCGAAGTATAGAACATAGTTTTTTTCTCATCGTCGCCTTCGACGTCCGCACAGGCGAGTTCTTTCGCCCATTTTGCAGCCGTTTCGAGGCGGACGTCGTCGAAAGACTTGCCGTCGGTTTCGGCGAGAAGGTTCTTCAACGCGCCTTCGGTGCCGACAGCCGACAGCGCCACGCGAACTTCGAGGTCAGCCGCTTCGTCGCTATCGAACTCAAACCATGCAACCACCTGTCTGCCACCCATTTCCGGAAAGTTTTGCTTTGGAAACTTACGCCAAAAACCCACATAATCAGGTTTTTTCTTATCAATAAATCCGTAATTCCTGATTGGAGAAGAAAAAGTTATTGCGAAGAAGGTATAGTTAACTCGCGCCCAGCCGTTAGTGATGCGATAGCCGGTTAATAAGGTGTCGTTTTCGACCCGTACATTAGCCCAGAGCGTCTTACCGTCGTAGTTATAAATCCCGTGCGCGAGGTCGAGGATAACGTTGCGTCGTTTGCCGGCGGGGTAAGTATAGCGGTGAATACCAACGCGCTCGGTAGCGGTCAGGCGTACTTTGACGTCGTAGTCGGCAAGCGTTACTTCGTAATATCCCGGACGCGCTGTTTCGGTCTCGTGGTTGAAACGCGAGCGATAGCCTGTTTCCGGTCTATCAGCTACTCCCGGATTAAGTTTAGGCTCGCCTGTAACGGGCGTCAGCAGCACATCCCCAAGGTCGGAATGTCCGGTACCGCTCAGGTGAGTATGGCTGAAACCGACTATTGTAGGGTCATCGTACTGATAGCCGGCGCAATAACGGTAGGCTTCGGGCTGATAGACGCCGCCGATATTATGCGGAACAGTGTCGGTATCCGGACTTAACTGCACGAAGCCATGCGGAGCGCAGGCGCCCGGAAAAGTATGCCCCATCTTCTGCGTCCCTATCAT
>JAISTJ010000198.1 GCA_031272655.1 Tannerella sp. | reverse complement strand
GGCAAAAAAGTAGCCGTTGAGTAGCTTTGCGAAAGTAAATTGACGGCTAAAAACTGTAATATTTCTTAAATCTTTATTACCTTTGCACCCAAAATCGTTAGTTATGCAAGACTTAAAACTAAACACGATAGAAGAAGCGATAGAAGACTTTCGCGAGGGCAGGTTTTTGATAGTCGTTGATGATGAAGACCGTGAAAATGAAGGCGATTTCATCATTGCGGCGGAGAAGATCACACCCGAAAAGGTCAATTTTATGATGTCTTACGGGCGTGGGGTGTTATGTGCGCCGCTTACAGAGGAGCGTTGCGAGGAGCTTGACCTTAATATGCAGGTTATTATGAACACTTCGCCGCTCGAAACGCCGTTCACGGTTACTGTTGATAAGATTGGCGGCGGTTGCACTACTGGCGTCTCTGCTTACGACCGCGCACAGACTATCCTTGCGCTTGCCGATCCCGCTACCAAACCGTCCGACCTTGGGCGTCCCGGACATATCAGCCCGTTGCGGGCGCGTTCACGGGGCGTGTTGCGGCGGGCAGGGCATACGGAGGCTACCGTTGATTTGGCGCGACTTGCCGGACTTAATCCTGCAGGCGCCTTGATAGAGATACTTAACGAAGACGGCACGATGGCGCGACTGCCGCAACTGATGGAGGTGGCGCAAAAATTCGGCATTAAGATAATATCTATCAGCGACTTAATAGCCTACCGATTGCTGACGGAATCGCATGTGGAGCGTGGCGAAGAGGTGAAACTGCCTACCGCCTACGGTGATTTTCACCTGATACCGTTCCTGCAGAAAAGTTCCGGACTGGAGCATATTGCGCTGATTAAGGGAGATATAACAGCCGACGAACCTATTCTCGTGCGCGTACATTCTTCATGTATGACGGGCGACATCTTCGGTTCGATGCGGTGCGACTGCGGAGAGCAACTGCATAAAGCAATGAAACTCATTGAGAAAGAGGGTAGGGGAGTGCTGTTGTATCTCAGTCAGGAAGGACGCGGGATTGGTTTGATGGATAAAATCAAGGCTTACAAACTGCAGGAAGAAGGTTTGGATACCGTTGACGCCAACCTTCACCTTCACCACAAAGCCGATGAACGCGATTATGGCGTCGGCGCGCAGATATTGCGCCAGATAGGCGTCCACAAGATGCGCCTTATCACCAACAACCCCGTCAAGCGCGTAGGTTTGGAGGCTTATGGCTTGGAAGTGGTTGAAAATGTGCCTGTTGAGGTGGAACCCAATCGCTATAACGAGTTCTATCTCAGGACTAAAAAAGAGCGAATGGGACATGATTTGCAAATGGTTAATGATTAATGGTTTATAAATCTAAAATCAAAAATCTAAAATTAAAAAAGATATGTTATCACAAAGATTAGAAAGTTTGTCGCCATCCGAGACGCTGGCGATGTCGCAGAAGAGCGCCGAACTGAAGGCGCAAGGAATAGATGTAATCAACTTAAGCGTTGGGGAGCCTGATTTCTTCACCCCCGACCACATAAAAGCCGCTGCTAAGAAGGCTATTGATGACAACTTTTCGTTTTATTCCCCTGTACCGGGTTATGCCGACTTGCGGAAGGCGATAGTTGATAAACTCAAGAGAGAGAACGACTTGGATTTCACTCCGGAACAGATTATTGTATCCAACGGGGCGAAACAGTCGGTCTGCAATGTCCTTCTTTGCATCATTGACAAAGGCGACGAGGTCATAATCCCGACGCCTGCGTGGGTCAGTTATTTTGAGATGAACAAGCTTGCCGAGGGCGTCAATGTCCTCGTTAATGCAGGCATAGAGCAGGATTTCAAGATTACGCCGGCACAGCTTGAAGCCGCCATCACGCCGCGCACCAAAGCGCTCATCCTCTGTTCGCCGTCAAATCCTACCGGCAGCGTTTACAGCCGCGATGAACTGCAAGGGCTTGTGGCCGTACTCGCTAAGTACCCGAATATCACCATTATAGCCGATGAGATTTACGAACACATCAACTATATCGGTAAGCATGAGAGCATCGCCCAGTTTGCCGAAGTGCGCGATCGTGTAGTTGTAGTGAACGGAGTATCAAAGGCTTACGCAATGACCGGCTGGCGTATCGGTTTCATAGCCGTGCCGCTGTGGATAGCTAAAGCGTGCAACAAACTGCAGGGGCAATATACCTCAGGCGCCAGTTCGATAGCCCAGAAAGCATCTGTGGCGGCATTCAACGGCGACCAGAGCTGCGTTGAAACAATGCGTCAGGCTTTCCAGCGCCGCCGCGACCTGATAGTAAAACTTTGCAGCGAAATACCTGATATTAAGGTAAATAACCCGCAAGGAGCATTTTATGTTTTCCCCGAAGTAAGTGCATATTTCGGTAAGTCGTTCAATGGCAGGAAGATAGATAATGCAGGCGATTTGGCGATGTATCTGCTTGAAGAAGGCCATGTAGCCACTGTTGGAGGCGCCGCTTTCGGAGCGCCCGCGCACATCCGCCTTTCATACGCTACTTCGGACGAAAACATCACCGAAGCCATCAGCCGGATACGCGCGGCTTTGGGACGGTTGCAATAGTTTCCGCCCGTCCTTCCGCCCTCCTAATTGTCCGTCCGTCCGGTAAAACTGCGAATTGCGATAATGTACGCGGGCAAAGTTTACTTCATAAACGCATTCTGCATGAAACGCTTGTCGTCGCGCTCTTTCAGGGCTTGGCGTTTGTCGTATTCTTTCTTGCCTTTGGCGATGGCGATAACCACTTTCACCAACCCTTTGTCGTTGATAAACAGCCTGACAGGCACAATTGTGAAGCCGCTGTTTTTTGCCGCCGAATCAAGCGAACGTATTTCTTTCCTGTTTAACAGCAGTTTACGTTCGCGGCGGGCGACGTGGTTATTATATGTGCCGTAAAAATATTCGGCGATATACATGTTTTTCACCCAGACTTCACCCCTCTCGACAACGCAATAAGTGTCCACCAGACTTGCTTTTCCAAGCCTGACGGACTTTATCTCCGTACCAGTCAGCACAATACCCGCAGTAAACGTTTCAATGAACTCATAATCAAACGATGCGCGCTTGTTTTTGATCAGTACGTTGTTACTTATTTTCTGTTTCGCAGTCGCCATAGTTATTTTAAAGGTATGACATTCAAATCTTTATGCAGTAAACCGAAGTAAACGAATCCATACAGGCCGGCATTCCATCCCTGAAGTTTGAAACCGAGATTTTCGCCTGTAAGACTGTTAATATGCTCATTCGGAGACCAGTCGCCCGACGCCACAAGGTCGGCATGTGCAACTTTTTTAACTAAATCAACAGCCTCTTCGGTATGTCCGGCAACCGCCCGCGCCCAACAATCCATGAAACTAAGCCATGGCCAGACCGCGCCGTTGTGGTAAGTAGCCGGTTTGTAGCCGAAACTTTCGGGATAATAGGGAGTTGTTTCTGCTATGCCATAAGGCGTAAGGCTCTGATTATTAAGCGATTGTATGATTTTTTCGGATCTGTCCGCAGGTACAACTCCAAACAGTATGCCAATAGTCTGATCCTGAAGCAGATGCGTGTTTACCGTCCCGTCTTTCCATATTTGGCAGTAATATTCACCGTTCCAAAGTCCGCCCTCTTCAACAGGTTTATTGATAAAACCATATCCCTTGTCATAAGCATCTGAGTATTGCTTAATTGCTTCGTTATCAGATACTTCCTTGCCGAGAAAAATCATTTCTTTCAGCGCTGCAAGGTAAATAAGTCCCGAAAAAGGCGAATAGCGGCGGTCTTTGACCCCACGCACATCCTTCCAGTCGCCCCAGAAGGACACCTGCTCCGGAAGCCCGTTGCCGGATTTGTCCCTCGAAATCAGCCAGTTCATTGCTTTTTTAAGCGCCTGCCAGTCGTTGCGAAGGCCTGCAATGTCCTTATAATAACGGTAATAACGCGCATCGCGAAGGATAAAAAAGGCGTTTATATCAATGTCATCGTTACGCTCTATCAGCGGCAGGATGGTAGTGGGTATTTTCCCTGATTCCTGCTGATACTCAATGCTTTCGAGAAGCATTTTGCGCTCAAGGTCTTTATACATCACGAGATGAAGCCACGAAGTCCAGTAACTGTCACGCTGATTGAGTTCGCAATAGCCCATAGTCAGAACTTCGTCATTATTAGTGCATTTGGTCAGTGCAATGCCCGGAACCATGTACCAGCGCAGATATTTATCAAGCTCGGCGTCGCCCGTAACTGGGATGGCGTCGCTGAACTGTAAGGTCTTTTCCCTGAGCGTTCCGAAGTTATCCAAAGCGTAAGCGCCGGCTTCTGTCGGGGACTTAAACCACTCTGTATAAACCTGTTGTGCATCACGAAATTCTATTGCAAGCGCAACAGTGCGTGTTTCGCCTTTTTTCAGCGCTACCGGAATTGAGATTTCTTTGCTTCCTTTCTTCCAATTGATTTTGGAACTGCTTATCAACCAGCCGTTTCCGATGCCAATACTGTATTTCGATTTTCCGGAAACTGCGCTGATTGAGTCGGCGGTTACTAATATGTTGAAGTTTTCCGCTTTGTCGGCTGTGCATTTCAATGTAAGCAGCACCGTAGGCATTGAAGATGTCTTTAAGTCATTGATACCCAGCGGGCAAAAGGCTTCCGCTTCGATTCGGGCGGATATAATGTCGGATTGTTGATAGGTGTTCCTTACAAAAGGGAAGCTGCGGTTAACGGTCTTTTGCGCAAAACCCGAAAACGGATGCGACTTGCCGCCTTTTTCTATTGCGAAAGCGATGCCGTCCTGCGGTTCAAGCCAGTCGCCCAACTTGCCCGGGTTAACAAGAAATTCGCCGAAGAAATCGCCGTTTTCGGACGCATTGACCGTCAGCGAGAAGTTTGAAAGCGGATAACCGTCGGCCGCTTGCGGACGGCGCGGTCTTGCAAAACCGTCGGAAATAACGACAGCTGCTAATACTGTTACAAAAAATATTTTTCTTTTCATGTTTAAAATTGTTTTAGAATACCCTGCAAAATTAGTAAAAAAATTGGAATGATGTGCTTTTTTAGTTTGCCGGCAACTCTTTTATTATTTTATCCCATTCGTGCAGCAATGCGGCGATTGAGGGCAGAAGACGGTTAGCGCCTACGTTAAGCAGCGTCTCGTCGGGCAGCGGGCCGGTATTTACCGCAATAGTATAGATTCCAGCCGCCACAGCAGCCTCCACTCCGAGCGGTGAATTTTCTACAACAACTGCTTCCGAGGCGTTAAGGCAGCCCTTGCAGAGAGCGGTCAGATACGGCTCGGGATGCGGTTTCCCGTGTTTGACGTCAAAAGAAGTAACCATATTGTCGCGCGTAAAAATATTGGGGAAATCATCGTTCAGGGCGTCCAACAGCGACGGCTGCCCCGAACCGGTAACGAGCATTATTTTCAAGCCGCTGCCGGCAACTTTTTTCAGCAATTCTCCGCTTTCTTTGAATGGCGCTACCTGCGGGCATGCGCTGAAAATCGCTTTCTTCTCTTCGTACATCTGTTTGCGCTCTTCACGACCGATAATTCGGCCTTCCCGCTTGGAAATCAGGTCAATAGTCTCGTCGCCCGTCCTCCCTTCATTCATATATGCGTCAATATCAGACATATAGATGCCGTGATTTTGCATTACTTTTATCCAAGAAGATGTATGATTCGGCATAGAATCATACAAAACCCCGTCCATATCAAATAAAACCGCCTTAATCATTTATATTTCGCTTTTTTTATAATTGTCTGATAATCAGTCATATACATAAGTTTTTCGAGCGACGAGCCTGTTCGTTTCATATAATCGCAAATTATTCTGTAGCCGATGAAACTGCCCGGATTACCCGGTGCGTCGGCTGCGATAAACGTGGCGGGTTGAGGCAGGAAATACCTTGAAGTAGTGATTAAATCAGGCGTATCAAGATGTTTGCGTTCATTGATGGTCGTCCACAACGCCGGTTCGTACTCTAAAAACCACTTGTATTCATCGTCTGAAACGGTCAAGATGTTTTGAAAAGTGTAATTATAACCTGTTTGGATGAGCGCATAAATGATCTTTCCTTCGTATAACATCCTGTCGAGCAGCACTTTATCGTCGCCTTTAAACGGGTATTCCGATCTAAGCCACGCGCTCAGGCAGTCTTTCGCAATTCTGTCGGCAGTCATGGCTTTACGCTGGAAAGGATAGAAAAAGTCCTGATACAGAGGATAATCCGAGCCGAGATACCTGTCGGCCGAGCAAGAAAGCAAACTGTCAGCCACGATTATATTCTGTTGGAAACCGGACACATGCAGGCTGACGGCAGGGATTTGAATTGAAGGCAGCTGCCTTTTCATCTCCGCAAATCCGAAAGACAACTCTTCTTTAAATTGCTTAAAGCGCTCAGAATCAGATGAATAGAATGAAAGTTCATCTTTATATAGAGATTTCAGGGTAGGCTCGGAATAGTAATTAATAAGCCTGTCGCAGAAAGCGGCCGAATCTTCCGGCGGATCTGAAAACAACGTTTTGCCCAGCAAACCAAGCAGTTGCGAATTTGTATCTATTACTTTGTTGAGGTAACAGGCGCTGTCGGTGTCAATCCACAGATACAAGGCTGAATCAAAGCGATTTATGACAATCAAATCTTTTGCATCAACCATTCCATGCGACTGACGGCTACATCCGTAAAACAAAATCGCTGTAAATAAAGCCGTTATGCCCGACAGCCTGAACTTTATCATTCGTCGAATGACAGATAGATATTCGTAGAATTATGGTCGAATGTGCATTTGCTGACGTCAAGGGGCAGCATCATGTTTGCTGTTGAGGGCGGCTCATTGTTTTTGGGTCGCTGCACGTTTTGATTGCGAAGCGGGCTTGACATGCCGATATAAATAGTCAGAGGGGTGTTATTCCCTGTGCAGACCAATTTGTTCAGCTTCTTGTTGTACCTCAGTTCTAATTCGTCCAACTTGTTGTTGCTGCAATTAAGGCTCTCAAGGTTGGCAAACTTCTCAATGCCGGTGAGGTCGGCGATCTCTTTGCCGGAGCAGTTTATGTCCTTAACTGCCTCAGCTTCAGATACTGTAATAACGCCATCATTGTTTTGGTCAAAGTTCTCAAGAAGATACGCGCCGAAGTTCGCGTCGGGGATTTCTACCGGCGTATTGGCGTCGTTGTTACTTTTGGCGCCTTTGCCACCGCAAGCGGATAATAAAATCGCTGAAAAACAAACACTTAATAATACTCTTTTCATAATTTGTTAATTTAAATCAGGTGCAAAAGTATAACTTCTTTCCGAAATATCCAAACAATATGTCAAAAAATGTACGTTTCGAGCAACACAGCTTGATCGGAGGGCGTTATCGTAATTTCCGATATTTCTGCCGGAATTAATGCTGTATATCCTTGATTAACAGCTATTTCAAAACCGTTATTGTCTTTAATGAGCGCAGAGCCTCGCGTACATATATAAATAACAAACGAATCAAGATCCGACAGGTTGCGCCGAAGAGGTTTGTTTCGGTCTAAAAGGTTGGTAGTAAAATACTTACAACTCGCCAATAGGACGGCTTCATTGACGGCTGAAGTGTAATGTGTCTGACAGTCAGGGTAACAGCTATAATCAATGGCTTCAACGGCAGAGTCGGTGTGCAATTCACGCGTATTGCCGGCGGCATCTTTGCGGTTGTAGTCGTAAATGCGATAAGTAATATCGCTTGTCTGCTGAATTTCAGCTATAAAGCACCCTGCGCCGATAGCGTGAACCCGCCCTGCAGGCAGGAAAAATACATCCCCAGTTTTAACTTTATATTTGTTAAGAACTTCCATAAGTGTGTCATTCTCAACTCTTTGCACATATTCTTCTGCCGTAACCGGATGCGAGAAACCGCTGTACAAAACGGCGTCAGGCGCAGCATTGACAACATACCACATCTCGGTTTTGCCGAAAGAGTTGTGCCTTTTGCGGGCAAGCTTATCGTTGGGATGCACTTGCACAGACAGGTTGTCGCGTGCGTCTATAAACTTGATTAACAGCGGGAAAATTAGTCCCGACTGATTGAGGACTTTTTTCCCGAGCAGCCGGGCGCCAAAAGTATGTATCAGATCGTCAATTGTCTGACCCTCAAGGCTTCCGTTAGCCACAACCGAAAAGTTATCGCTCACGTGCGAAATTTCCCAACTTTCGCCGATTTTACGGGCGTCGTCCTTGTCGAAACCTTTAAAAGGCAGAATATCAGCGCCTCCCCATATAAGTTCTTTAAATATCGGTTTGAATATCAGCGGATAAAGTGTCATAAGTCATAATGATTTTAAAACGAGCGCCGAACGCGCCGGAATATACAGTTTTAGCCATCCCTTGCGTTGGCTTTCGTACAGCGGGTCGGACAGGGTGAAATGCTCCACCGAATCGTCGTTTATCCCGTTTCCGCCAAAAAGTTTGTCGTCGGTGTTCAAAACGACCTTGTACTTGCCGTGAGGCACAAGGAAACCATAGTCGGTGAACGATTGCAAGGGGTTAAAATTGAACACAAACAGCAGATCTTTCCGCATGTATGCAAGGATCTGGTCGTTGTCGTTATCCCATATTTTCTGGATAGCAGTATTTTGAAAGTTTTTGACGCTGCAAATAAGCTTAAGCATTTGAGAATCGAAATGTTCTAAAAAATGATATTTAAGATTCTCATTATCAGCAAGATACCATTGTCTGCGGGCATATTTGCAAGACCATCCGTTCCCTTCGCGGGGAAAGTCAATCCATTCGGGATGCCCGAACTCGTTGCCCATAAAGTTGAGATAGCCGCCGTTGATAGTCGTTGCCGTTACCAAGCGGATCATCTTGTGGAGAGCCAGGCCGCGCTCGACGGCAAAATTCCTGTCATCAACCTGCATGTGCCAATACATGTCGGCGTCAATCAGCCAGAAAATGATTGTTTTATCGCCCACAAGCGCCTGATCGTGGCTTTCGGCATAGCTGACGGTCTTCTCATCGGCGCGCCTGTTAGTCGTTTCCCACCAGATAGACGACGGCCGCCAGTCCTCGTCTTTCTTTTCTTTTAGCGTCTTGATCCAGAAATCGGGAATATTCATCGCCATCCGGTAATCAAACCCGTAACCGCCTTTTGAAAACTTCACCGCAAGTCCGGGCATACCGCTAACTTCCTCTGCAACAGTTATTGCGTGGCTGTTTACTTCGTGTATCAGCTTGTTAGCCAGACTTAAATATGCAATGGCGTCGTCGTCCTGATGCCCGTTGTAATAATCGCCGTAGTTGGTGAAACTTTCGCCGAGACCATGACTTAAATAAAGCATTGACGTTACGCCGTCGAAGCGGAAACCGTCAAAATGGTACTCTTCAAGCCAAAACTTGCAGTTAGACAGCAGGAAATGAAGCACTTCGTTCTTGCCGTAATTGAAGCAAAGCGAATCCCATGCAGGGTGTTCGCGACGTGCGCCGGAGTGGAAGTACTGGTAGTCAGTTCCGTCAAAGCGTCCAAGGCCTTCTGTTTCGTTTTTAACTGCATGACTGTGAACGATATCCATAATCACCGCTATGCCGAGTTTATGCGCATCGTCTATCAGGTGTTTCAGTTCGTCAGGCGTCCCGAAACGCGATGAAGCCGCAAAAAAACTGCTCACATGGTACCCGAAAGAGCCATAATAAGGATGTTCCTGAATGGCCATGATCTGGATGGCGTTATAGCCAAGCTTTGCTATCCGCGGCAGTATGTTGGTGCGAAACTCGTCATACGACCCGATCTTCTCTTCCTGTGTCGCCATGCCGGTATGGCATTCGTAAATGAGCAACGGGGATGTGTTCGGGACAAACACGTTTGTCCCGAACACATAAGGATTTTCAGGTCGCCATACCTGTGCAGAAAATATCTTTGTGCGTTCATCCTGCACCACGCGGCGGCACCATGCCGGAATGCGTTCTCCCGAACCGCCTTCCCATTCTACTATCAGCTTGTACAAATCCAAGTGATGAAGCCATTCTTCCGGAAGATGTATCTCCCAGTTGCCGTTGCCCGAAGGCTTCAGCCTGTATGCTTCGTCCTTTTGCCAACCGTTGAAATCGCCTGTAATATAAATGGCTGTGGCGTTTGGCGCCCATTCACGGAAAACCCATCCGTCCGCAGTATGATGCAGGCCGAAATACAAGTACCCTGAAGCGAAGTCGGACAAAGTGAGAGCGCCGTTTTGGGTGATCTCCCTTTCCTTCTCTTTCACATGAAAATGCCTGCCTTCAATAGCGTGCCTGTATGGCTCAAGCCACGGGTCATCCCTGATTAATTCAAGCGTCTTGCCACTCATAGTTTGTTTACTTCTTCGAAAGCGCCTTTGCAATGTAATCCTTGCCTGTGATTGTAATCCAACCGAAGAGGAAGCCGATGAAGCCGTAAACTATTTCTACGTAAGCGCAATTAACCAAATCGCCCGGAGCGACGTAGTTTATCATTCCGAAGTATGTGCCCGAAGCGACGAACATTGCCGGAATAAGGTCTATCCAAGGCACTTTTTCGAGGTAAAGCACAAGGAAAACTACGATGAATACGGCGATTGGCACGCTAAAGAACGGCGTACACGCGAATAATCCGGCAATCTTGACTATACCGATAGAAAATCCTATCCCGATAATCCAGCCGAGAAATGCGCGGATGCCGCCTTTGAGGGTACATCCCGAATAGAAATAGACTGCCCACGCAACGAACGCTACGTAAGTGAAACCAATGACATTTCCAAACGGCATATAGCCCTTGAGTAACTGGTCAATAATGACAATAATAAACGCTAAAAACGCTGTCCAAGCCGAGCCTGCAGCAAAAATTGTTTTCTTCATAAACTCTTATTTCTTAATTATTAACTTTTAATTTAGTAGATTGCTTCGTTCCTCGCAATGACGTTATATCAAGTCCCGTCAATGCGAAGGCGTAGCCTGAAGCAATCCGGAAAAAAATCTAAAATCTAAAATCTAAAATCTAAAATCTAAAATCTAAAATCTAAAATCTAAAATCTAAAATCTCTAAATAGCCATCTTCCAAGGCTTCCGTAAATACCCAGACCTCAGCAAGTTGGCCTCATCGTCGCCGATAAACTCCTCTTTGGCAGGATTCCATTTAAGCGGGCGTTTCAGCTCGTAGCCGATGTTTGCAAGATGGCAAACGGTAGCGGTGCGATGGCCTATCTCGGCGGTGCAGATAGTCTGCTTGCGGGTGCGTATGCCTTCGATGAAGTTATCGTAGTGGTCGTTGCTCTCGTACAGTTTGATTTCGTTTTCGCCCCACTCATGGTCTTTCAGGTTGGCGGGAAGTGTCTCAAAGAAGCCGCGGCTAATGTCAATCACGCCTTTTGTGCCGATGAAACGAACCGCATAGCCGCGTCCGAAGTCTTCATGCGTCATACGGACGCCGTTGGCATAGTAGAACGTGAGTGGCGTCTGATTGACGGGCGGCTCAATGGCTATCGGACCGCTGTCGTCCATGCCGAGACCCCATTGTGCGATGTCGAACATGTGTGCGCCCCAGTCGGCTGTCATGCCGTTGCCATACTCCTTGTAGTTCCTCCAGTCGGGAAAATGCGTCTTCTCAACCGGCGGCGCTAAAACTGCGCTGTAATCGTTGTAAACAGCCGGCCCGATCCACATATCCCAATCAATCTCTTTCGGACGGGGGTCGCCTTTGAGGTCGTAAGCTTTTGGGGGCGGTCCGCAGCAGACCTTCACTTCGGTGATGTCGCCGATATGCCCGTTACGGACAAGCTGGCATGCGTCGCGGAAGATCTTCCATGAGCGCTGCATGTTGCCGGTCTGATTGATGCGTTGATACTTTTCTATCGCTTGCACCATCAGTCGCCCTTCCTCAATACTGTGGGAATAAGGCTTTTCGCAGTAAACATCTTTTCCCGCCTTAGCTGCCTCAATGACCTGAATGGCATGCCAATGGTCGGGAGTGGCAATCACCACAGCGTCAATGTCTTTCTGCTTAAGCAGGTCGCGGAAATCCTTGTAGAGCTTGATGCCCTTGTTTTCCTTACCTGCCTTGGCGTATGCCGCTTCGACGTCGGCTTTGAACTTGTCGGCTTTCGTTGAAAAAACGTCCGACCCTGCTACTATCCGTGCGCGGCTGACAAAATTGCTCGCCAGACCGCGACCCTGGATACCTACTCCTATGAAACCAAGCGTGATTTCGTCGCTCGGAGCCATAAATCCCGCTCCGCCAAGTACGTTACGCGGAACGATTGTGAATGCAGCCGCAGCCGCAATACTTCTGCCCAGAAACTGCCTCCGGGAAAGGATTTTCTCTTCTTTAATCATGATATTTCAGTAATCAAAAAGTAAAAATTAGTAATTATCGCTGCAAAGATAATCTTTATTTTTATAAATCCTAAAAAAATTTTTATTTTTATCGTATTTTAGACAAAACCGGCGGCGTAATTCCGCTTTCGTTGAAAGCTTCTATGGAGAAGTGGTACTGTTCGTCGGCGTTCAGGCTGCGGATGGTTACAGTCGCCGTGTCGCCGTAAACCATGTAGCTCTGATACAGCTTGTCGGGCTGAATGCCGAAACGGATATTGTAACCTGTTGCGTCGGGCGATTTGTCCCATGTAAGGCGGGCTGCCCTGCGGTCGTCAAGTCGCTGAACTGTAAGGTTTTTGACTGCCTGTGGTTTCTTGCCGCCGGCCAAACCGAACACCCTTAGACCCGACAACGCAAAACACCCGTCCGGCATACGAATGTTCGTCAAACGGACATAACGAGCTTTGACAGGCTTCTCCAACTGTATGTAATCGTGCGGTAAATCATTGATACTTTGGGATTTATCGGATAAAACGACCCAATTATCCCCATCAACGGAACAATCAAGAATATACTGATGTGCCAGACCTTCGCGGCGACCGAGCTGTGTTGTGTTATGTTCTGCAAAGTTGATTTGAATGGCATGGATTGTTGCAACTTGTTCCAAATCAATGCTTATAAACTCGCCTTTGTCGCCTGTCCGGGCGCTCCAATAGCTGCGGATATCTTCGTTTAAAGCATTTGCGGCTTCGTAACCATCTATATAAGAGGAAGTTACAGCCGGTTTGTTATATGAAAGCAGCATCCATCCGGCAGAAAGGGTGCGTACTTCTTCGACTTTCCCGTCCGGAACAATGAAAGGATAATCCCCGAAACTTGTACAGGCCGACATGTAGCCGTCGGCGTCGAAGCAGACCGGAAAAATGGAAAGACGGCGTTCAAACATGTGTTTGCGGGCGATGGTAACAGTTCCTATGTGCCAGTAGTTGCCGTACCTGTCCTGAAATGTGCTGCCGTGTCCCGCGCCGTTGGCAAAACCTTCGGGCTTGTAAGCGAAGGGATTGACGCGGCTGACTGTATAGGGTCCGAGCGGTTTGCCAGATACATAAACGGCATCGTTGTAGCTCTTGAACTCGGTTCCGGGAGTGGCGTACTGCAGATAGTACCTGCCGTCGCGTTTATTCATCCAAGCCCCTTCGTTATAGTTCTTCTTTTCGCCGTTAGCGTCAAGCCGTCCCTCGGTAACCGCGCCCGGAAGAGGCTCCAGCACACCGTCATTATAGTCTCCCGTCCTTTCCCATCCGTATTTTCCCGAATGATGATGAATCAGCGCAACAGGCTCTCCAAGAGGCTGAAAAGTAGTTTTGTCAAGCTCTACGCCGCGTATCGGTTCGTTGTTACTGCATCCCCAGTAGAAATAAACCCTGCCGTCATCGTCGGCAAAAAGCATCGGATCCCATTGGGTTACAGGTATCTCGGTAACAAATTGCCATTTGCCCGAAAGCGGGTCTGAGGTCTTAAACAGCCTCGTATCGCCGGAAGTGATGAAATAAAGTTCGTCATTGATGACAACCGCCGTCGGCGCGTAGCTCTCAACCGGCAAATCTTCGGTAGTAACTAAATCCCAGTTTATTAGGTCTTTAGAATGAAAATATCCTCCCGATTTGGAAAGAAAAAGCCAGTATTCGTCCTTGTACAAAACGATCGAAGGATCAGCCGCTTCCCGCCGCGAAGGTTCGTCGAGGCAAAAACGATAACTGATATTAATCGGATTGCAAAAAGTGCGAACATCCTCAACCTGCTCGCTTTCAACGCGACATCCCGAAGCCCAGACCGCCAAAGCCGCTCCCAAAAGAAATGTAAAATGTTTCATGCTGTTTGTTGTTGATTTTTAATGCTTTGTGTATAGAAAATATGATGATTTTGGCGAAAATATAAGTAATATTTCCGCCGTAAAGGTACAAAAAGTTTATCACTTGTGAGAATTTTGTGCATACAATTTATCCGTATCGTTGCTTTATTTCCGCCATTTTACATATTCAGTTCGTAATTTGTGCTGCGTCCGCCGCCTGCTTCTTGTCGCAGGATACTTTTCCCTATCAAATCTTTTATATCGCGAATAGCCGTATCCTGCGAACAGTTACAGATTTTTGCCCATTTTGAAGATTGCAGTTTGCCGACAAAATCGCCGTCAAGCAGTTTGTCGAGGATCAGTTTTTGTCTGTCATTAATTAATAATCGTGCATTTTTATTCCAAAATTCCGCTTTTTGTAAAACGCTCTGCAAAATCTTTTCCGATGCATTCATCGCATTTTTCAAACAATTCAAAAACCATTCAAGCCATATAGTTATGTCGCTGTCGTCTGTTCTGTGTTGTGTTTTTTCTATTGCTGCGTAATATTTTTTGCGTTCTTTGTTGATTTGTGCCGACATGCTGTAAAACCGCTGTTTGCTTTCATCGCTGCGGGCAAGCAGCATATCGCAAATTGTACGGGCAATACGCCCATTGCCATCATCAAACGGGTGGATTGTTACAAACCACAAATGTGCGATTGCGGCTTTTATTACGCTGTCTTGCGAATTGTCGGTATTGAGCCATTGTAAGAATTTGTCCATTTCGGCTTTGACATCTTTTGCTAAAACCGCTTCATAGTGAATTTTTTCGTGTCCAAATCCACCTGAAACCACTTGCATCTCGCCTGTCCTGTACTTTGCAACCTCAATGGCGTACAATCCGCTGCGACCTGTCGGAAACAACGCGCCGTGCCAGCCAAACAGCCGTTCCTCAGTCAATGGATTTTCGTAACGTTGTGTTGCGTCAAGCATCATCTCTACAATTCCGTCAATGTTGCGGGCAGAATTTACAAGTCCGGCTACGTCAAGCCCAAGTCGGCGGGCAATAGATGAGCGGACTTGCTGGCGATTCAATTTTTCGCCCTCAATTTCAGAGGATTTCAAAACATCAAGCGTGATATTTTCGAGTGTTGCCTCTTCCTGATAACCAAAGCCGAGCGAAGTCATTTTGCCCAAAAGCCGCCCCTGCAAGTTACGAACTTCAGCCAATAAAACGCTGATTTTCTTGTCGTTCCAAGTAAAATCAGTCCACTTTTCGCGTTGATAAATATACTTTGCCATATCAATTAAATCTGAAAGTGCAAAGATACAACATTTGCGGAGAATAAACAACTTATTTTACGCAAAAAATGCGAAGCGCAGGTAACTGTCGTATTCCTTATCTGATCAGAGGCATATCCAAAGCCCACACAACAAATAAAAATTTTCAAACCGCCAAATTTTTTGCGAAAAATTTTTGAATTTTTTTGTAAATATTTTTTAATATACTGAAAGATAGTGTGTTGTAAATTTGATTTTTGACTGGATTGCTTCGTACCTCGCAATGACGTGGTACATGATGCTCTGATTGCTTCGTGCTTCGCAATGACGGGATATCAGATGTTCGGAAGCGTTTCGTACTATAAAATTTTTCTTATCTATTTTGTATTATCTAAAATAAATAGTATCTTTGCATTCATAAATTGAAAGATATGAAAGAAATAAATCCTTTTATTACAGTTGGTTATGCTTCCAAGGAATACTTTTGCGACCGCGAAAACGAGGTCTCAACCCTCGAAAAGAACGTCAAAAACAGCATAAATACCACGCTGATTTCACCCCGAAGGCTGGGAAAAACGGGGCTGATTTACCGTTTTTTTGACGCTCTCAATGCTGATGACGCCGATTTTATCACCATTTACGTTGATATTTTCTCGTCGCGCTCGCTTGATGACTTCATCAAACTGCTTGCAGAGGCTATAATGCGGTTTTACCCTGAGAAGACTTCGTTTGGCAGGAAGTTTTTGAAGTTGTTGAAAGGTTTCCGTCCGCTTATCTCATACGATAGCATTACTGGCGAGCCACAGGTGTCAATCACTTATCAGACGCCGCAGCAGAAGGAGCATACGCTGCGCGGGCTGCTTGATTTCCTTGACAGTCAGAACAGGTCAGTAGTGTTGGCTATTGATGAGTTTCAGCAGATTATGGACTATCCCGAACAGAATGTCGAAGCGTTGCTGCGTACATATATTCAGCAACTTAAAAATGTTCGTTTCATCTTCTGCGGAAGCAAAACGACGCTGATGCTCGAAATTTTCTCGAACTCTAAACGCCCGTTCTTTTCGATGACACAGTATCTGAGCCTCAAAAAGATTGACAGACAGCGGTATTTCGACTTCATCGTCAGCCACTTCGAGACTGGTAGGCGGACGATAAACGCCGAGGCTGTTGATTTCATTCTCGACTGGACGATGACGCATACATATTATACGCAGACGGTATGCAGCAATGTGTTCGCCTGTGGGATGCGACATGTTGATTTACAATGCGTTAAAAAAGTATGCGCGATGCTGCTGCAGCAAAATGAGGACATCTTCCTGCAATACAGGCAATTACTGACTGCAGGACAGTGGAACTTCCTCATAGCCATAGCCAAAGAGGAGCGGGTAACGCAGATAACGGCACAAGCGTTCCTGTCGAAATACGGTATCGGCACGCCGGCAAATGCAAAACGTCTCTCTAAAGCGCTTATAAACAAGGATTTATTGCTCTCGGAGGCGACTCGCGACGGCGTTTCTCTGCAGGTTTATGACGTCTTCCTTCTTCGCTGGCTGCAGAAGGCATATTAAGCGTACCGTCATACAAATATTTATCGACAAAGATATGTGAGGCTTTCGGTTGGTGAACTCATGGTTATCTTCAAGTGTCCGGATTGCTCAAACTTGTTTTTTTCATACTTTTAGGGTGGGGGTGTTGAAATAATTTGTATCTTTGCAGTTGAAATGATAGAAAGGATTTACTTACTTGAAAATGTTGATCCGCTGATGTTTTATGGGGTCAATAATACTCATTTACAGCTTATTAAAAATCTTTTTCCTAAGCTGCGGATTGTCGCGCGCGGGAATGTGATGAAAGTAATCGGCGAGGAAGAGGAATCGGAACTGTTCCTGAAAAGGATTCGCGAGATTGAGAAATATTGCGAGTCGTACAACAATGTTACTGAGGATGTTATAATTGACATCGTGAAAGGGGAGCCTGTGCCGATGGAAAAGCCTGTTGATATCATTATTTACGGCATGAACGGCAAACCGATAATGGCTCGTTCGGAAAATCAGAAAAAGCTCGTCAAGAGCTTCGATGAGCATGACCTTGTTTTCGCGGTAGGACCTGCCGGTACGGGTAAAACTTTTGTGGCTATTGCTTTGGCTGTGAGGGCATTAAAGAACCGTCAGGCACGCAGGCTGATATTAAGTCGTCCGGCGGTGGAGGCAGGCGAGAAGCTCGGATTTTTGCCCGGCGAGATGAAGGATAAGCTCGATCCATACTTGCAACCGCTCTATGACGCGCTTCAAGAGATGATTCCGGCGGCAAAACTAAAAGAATATATCGAAAACTCTACGATTCAGATAGCGCCATTAGCTTTTATGCGAGGCAGGACGCTGAACGATGCTGTGATAATACTTGACGAGGCGCAAAACACTACTACTCACCAGATTAAAATGTTTTTGACACGTCTTGGAACGAATGCCAAGATGATTGTTACGGGCGATACTACACAGATAGACTTGCCGCCAACGTCAAAGTCAGGATTGGTGCAGGCGATGGAGATTCTGGAGCATGTGCCGGAGATCGGTCGGGTGAAGTTCGGCAAGAAAGATATTGTGCGACACAGGCTTGTACAGCGGATTGTGGAGGCTTATGAGAAGAGAATTGAGAATTAAGAATTAAGAATTGAGAATTAAAAATTTATACGATTATGAATAAGGCTTTGATTAAGACGGATTTTAATTTTAAGGGACAAAAAAGCGTTTATCACGGAAAGGTGCGTGATGTGTATAACATTAATAATGAGATGCTTGTGATGGTGGCAACGGACAGGATTTCGGCATTCGACGTGGTATTACCGGAAGGGATACCTTATAAAGGCCAGATACTCAATCAGATAGCCGCCAAGTTTTTGGACGCTACGGTTGATATTTGCCCGAACTGGAAAATTGCTACGCCTGACCCGATGGTAACAGTCGGCTTGAGATGCGAAGGGTTTCCTGTTGAGATGATTGTGCGCGGTTACCTGTGCGGCAGTGCATGGCGCCTGTACAAGAGCGGTGTGCGCGAGATTTGCGGGATACCGCTTCCGGACGGTATGAAGGAAAACGAGAAGTTTCCCGAACCGATAATCACCCCGACAACTAAGGCGGAACAGGGAATGCACGACGAGGATATTTCCAAGCAGGAAATTATAGCCAAAGGGCTGATGTCGGCTGAAGATTACGCTGTTGTTGAGAAATACACTATTGAGTTGTTCCGTCGCGGGACGGAGATTGCCGCTCAACGTGGGTTGATTCTTGTTGATACGAAATATGAGTTCGGCAAGAAGGAAGGCGCTGTGTATCTGATGGATGAGATTCATACACCCGATTCATCGCGCTATTTCTACTCGGAAGGATACGAAGAACGCTTCGCCAAAGGTGAGCCGCAGAGGCAGTTATCGAAGGAATTTGTGCGTGAATGGCTGATGGAGAACGGTTTTCAAGGGAAAGCCGGACAAGTTGTCCCGGAGATGACCTCGGCAGTCGTGGAAGGCATATCTGACAGATACATAGAGCTTTACGAACATATCACCGGCGAGACATTTAAGCGAGATGCCGGAGGAGAAGATATTGCCGGAAGGATTGAACGCAATGTGAAAGAGTTTTTGAAATGAAGAAGCTTTATGGATTGATAGGGTATCCGCTTGGACATTCGTTTTCCAAAGATTTTTTCAACAAGAAATTTTCTTCGGAAGGCATTGATGCTGAATATATTAATTTTGAAATCAAGGATGTCAGAGACTTGAAAAGTGTGATACGCGAAAATCCGTTTCTGAGCGGATTGAACGTTACGATACCGCATAAGGTAGATGTGATGCCGTTACTCGACAGTGTTACCGAAAATGCAGGCAACATCGGGGCTGTAAACGTGATTAAGTTCAAGCGCGGAAGTTTCGGCAAGCTGCATTTAGAGGGGCATAACTCCGATATTACGGGATTCAAGCAGTCAATCGAGCAGATGCTGACGCCCCAACATAAGTATGCGTTGATACTCGGCACCGGCGGCGCGTCGAAAGCCATTTATCACGGATTGAAGCAGCTTGGGCTGTATTGCACCTTTGTATCGCGTTCACATAAAGACTATTGCATTACATATAAGGATGTAACTCCCTCAATGTTAGATAATTATAAAGTGATTATCAATACAACTCCGCTTGGAATGTATCCGAATGTGGACACTTTCCCGGATCTGCCTTACGAGAGCCTGACACCCGATCATATTTTATACGATCTGATTTACAATCCCGACGAGACTATGTTCATGAAAAAAGGCAAGGAGCATGGTGCGGTTGTGAAGAACGGGCTTGAAATGCTGCTGCTTCAGGCTTATGTTTCGTGGGATATTTGGAACAGCTGATAGGGTAGGGGGGCGTTTGCAAAAAGTGTTTACCTTACCGCAGTCGTTCGAGTGAACGTATCATAGCTTCATCGGCGCCTATATTTCTGAGAGCCAAATAGTTAATTATAAGTGCAATAATAGGGAATGCGACCCAGAGGCGGATGCTGATTGAAAGGTCGGGAAGGTCGGGCGAATTTGAGAACCGCCAGAGATAAAAGCCGAAAAGCAGACAGAAACCGATGATTAACAGTGCGTTATATACACATAAACGGATTTGCGTAACCCGTTTTTTATACATAAATATTATTGTGAAAGAAAACACACACACGATACATGCCAGCGCGAGCAGCGACCATGTGGGATAGACAAGTTCCTGAGTTACAGCGCTGTTAAGGCCTGTTACGTCGAAATTATAGAGGTAGTCGCCCGACTGCAAGGATGCGAGCGGCAGAAAGACAATCGCGGCGAACAAGGCTGCAACTATCAGTAAATAAACTGTTTGGATGCGCTGAATCATTCCTGAATGTCCTTTTTAACAGGGTTCTTCCACATAATAGACCCGTCTTCGTACTCTTTGGTCGCGATGAGGGTAGGTTTCGGCAGTTTTTCGTAATAGCGTGAAATCTCGATCTGTTCACGGTTCTCAAAGACTTCTTCGAGGTTGTCATTGTAGGTCGAAAAATCCGCTAACTTTTTGTCAAGATCATGCTTGATGTCTGACGATATTTGGTTTGCGCGTTTTGAAATGATTACGACGGTTTCATAAATATTGCCGGTGTCCTGCCACATTTTGCTTACATCCCTTGAAACCGTACTCGTCGGCGCTTTACTTTTGCGATAATCCATTGTTAATTAATTTATTAGTAATTTTTTTCAATCTTATTATTTGCGTAATCGAAATATTTTTTCACCTGTTTAACATACTTTCCTTCAGGAAATTCGTTCATGTAGTTGTAGTATTCATCAACCACATCCCTGTATCGCCCTTGAAGCCGTTCATCAACGCTGACGATTGCCATCTCATATTTGGAGCAAACCATCAGATATACAAGCTCTTCCCTGTATTTTGTGTCAGGATAGGATTTGAGGGCGTTTTCGGCTGTGATGACGCTTGCCCGATAATTATTACCCATGTAAGTGCCTAAGTTATAGTATAATCTGGCGGCAAGATACTCTTTGTAGGCGAGTTTTTCTTGCAACTCAAACAGGATTGACTGCGCTTCCTTAGCCCGTTCGCTTTGTGGGTAATACTCTAAATAGAGCAGGAACTGCTTCTCGGCTTCGTAAGTCTGCGTCTGGTCGAGCCTCGGGTCGGGCGACGTAAGATACAGGCCATAAGCGCCGTAGAAGCGGGCAAGTTCTGCAAACTCGCCTTTCGGATAGGTGTTGTAATAAGTCTTAAAGTATTCGGACGCAGTTATATAGTCTTTTTGCCCGTAATAGCTTTGGGCGAGGAGATAGACCGATTCTTCAGCCTCCTGACGGCCTCGAAAATACTGTACGATATCTTCAAGCAGGGTTGCCGACTTGACATATTTCTTCTGGTTGAAGTACTTTTTTGCATACGAATACTTCAAATCGGAATCCATGCTCTTAAGCACATTGTTGTATTCCCCGCAAGAGGTCATTACAAGCAACATCGAGCATATAACAACTGCAATTTTCTTCACTTTTACGCTGTTTTTGGGGTGCAAAGATAATACTCTTTTCCGAAAAAACAATAAAAGTAACGTTAAATAATTACAATTTATAGAGGTCGCTTGCTGCCAAAAGTTCTATCTTATTGGCAGTTAGCACCTCTGCGCACTTTTGCAGATTGTCCGGACGGATGATGACGTTCGCCGATTCGCCTTCCGAGAATGCGTACATGTACTCGATGAAAACGCCTGCGCTGCTGATGATTTCCATCGCTATGGCAAGCGCCCCCGGTCTGTTAGGGCATTTGAGGCATATTACATCGGCTTCGGAAACTGCGAACTTGTTGTCACGCAGCACCTTAAGCGCTTTTTCAGTGTCGGAAACTATCAGGCGCAGGATGCCGAAGTCGGAACTCTCTGATACTGTGAAGGCGGTCATGTTGACGCCGTTCTCGCCAAGCAGTTTGGCAACCTCAGTGAAGCGCCCACGCTTGTTCTCTAAAAATATTGATAATTGCTTGGAAATCATAGGGGTTGAGTGAATAGTGAATAGTGAATAGTGAATGGTGAATGGTGAATGGTGAATAGTGAACTCTTAATTCTTAACTGAATTTGCGGTTGTCGATGACGTGTTTCGCCTTGCCCTGGCTGCGCTCTATGCTGCGTGGCTCAACGATTTTGATGTCGGGCTTGATACCGATGACGCTTTGCAGGCGCTGCGTTATCTTGTCCCGCAGGGCTACTACGCGGTTCATCTCGTCGGAATAGAACTCGGGGCGCAACTCCAC
>JAISTJ010000146.1 GCA_031272655.1 Tannerella sp. | reverse complement strand
GGCATTGAGGCGCGGCTTGTCAGAGCGGTCAGCGAGATGGGTTTCGACGCCCCGATGCCGGTGCAGGAAGAGGTCATCCCTCTGTTGCTGCACGACAGGGGCGACGTCATTGCGCTTGCCCAGACCGGAACAGGCAAGACGGCGGCTTACGGGCTGCCGGCGCTGCAAAAGACCGACGTCGGCAGGCGCGAACCGCAGACGCTCATCCTTTGCCCCACCCGCGAACTATGCCTCCAGATAGCCTCCGACCTTAGCGACTACTCTGCCTACATCGACAACCTCTCCATACTCCCCGTCTATGGCGGTTCGAGCATCGAAAGCCAGATAAAAGCCCTCCGCAAAGGCGTGCATATCATCGTGGCTACGCCCGGAAGGTTGCAAGACCTCATGAACCGCCGCGTGGCAAACCTCGCTACCGTCCGCAACGTCATTTTAGACGAAGCCGACGAGATGCTCTCAATGGGCTTCTCCGAAGATTTGGAGAACATCTTGAAGGAAGTCCCCGCCGAGCGCAACATGCTGCTTTTCTCCGCCACCATGCCGCCCGAAATAGAGCGCATAGCCGGAAAATATATGCACGAGCCTCAAAAGGTTACAATAGGGCGACGCAATCAGGGCAACGAGAACATACGCCACATCTATTATATGGTGCATGCGAAAGACAAGTATGCTGCATTGAAGCGGCTTGCCGACTATTACCCCGACATCTACGGCATTATCTTCTGCCGCACCCGCCGCGAGACGCAGGAAATAGCCGACGCATTGATACGCGACGGATACAACGCCGACGCGCTGCACGGCGAACTGACGCAGCAGGCGCGCGACTTCGTGATGCAGAAGTTTCGCAACCGCAATCTCCAACTTTTAGTCGCCACCGACGTTGCCGCACGCGGCTTGGACGTTGATAATCTGACGCATATCATCCACTACGGACTGCCGGACGAGACGGAACTATACACCCACCGCAGCGGACGCACCGCCCGCGCAGGCAAGACAGGTATCTCTATCGCCATCTGCCACACCCGCGAGAAAGGTAAACTGCGCAAGATTACGGAGACGCTGAAATGCAAGTTCGAGAAGGGCGTAATACCTGATAACAAGACTATTTGCGAGAAGCAACTGTTTAACTTCGCCGATAAAATAGAGCGCGTGGAGGTTAACGAGGACGACGTCGCCCGCCTTGTGCCGTCCCTCTTCCGCAAACTCGAATGGCTTGAAAAGGAAGACCTCCTGAAGCGTGTTATCTCGTTGGAATTTAACCGCTTATTGGAATACTATCACGACGCGAAGAAGATAGAGAACGTGGAAGATGCGCCGCCGGAGGGCAAAGCAGGGCGCAGACAGCGCCAACGCTCCGGACTGACGGCTTCACTTGGAGAGAAACCGTCAGTAAGTCAGGGTCGAGGAGTGAAGCCGTCAGTAAGTCAGGGTCGAGAAGCGAAGCCGTCAGAAAAAACTCGCCGCCTTATAGACGACCACGCCGAGCCGGGAATGAAAATCCTCCGCCTCAACTTCGGTCGCCGCGACGCCCTCGTCCCCGCGCAACTGATAGAGATGCTCAACCACTGCGTCAAAGGTCGCCGCATAGAGGTAGGGCGCATAGAGTTGCACGACGATTTCACACTTTTCGAGGTCTCGAAAGGCGAGGCAGGCAAAGTCATGGACGCTATGAACCGCTTCGAAGCCGACGGTCGGAACATTTCCGTACGCTATTCAGAGAAACGTAGCAAAAAACGAGAAATTGATCAATTTGGACAAAATAAAAAACAACATGGCAAAAAAAATTATCGAAAAAAATAAAAAAAAATCACTCAAAATTTTGTAGTGTAAACTTTTTGTAATATCTTTGCCACGTATCCGGTAATGAAACTTGACTGAATAACGGGCGTTGAGTATTGGAGAGTTGATCCCTTTTAGTATGGTAAATTGCTGGTATTCAAATGTTTCCTCGCCCGTACAAAATATTAAAATCCCTGATTGGGAAGCAGCAGGGGATGAAAATTTTAGGCAACATGAAACGAATTATTTTTTGTTTTTTTCTACTTTTGGGGACATTTTGCTCTCTTCAAGCTCAAGACAAAATTGTTTTGCGTAACGGCAGGACAATCGAGGTTAAAGTTCGCCGCAGTCTCAGTGAACGTGTAGAATACACGTACCCCGGCGAGACATCCGTTTATGAACGCCCCAAAACGGCAATTTCCTACATTCTTTATGAAGACGGGAGGAAAGAAATCTGCGATGAAAGCCTGCGTACATCATCTTCTTCGGGCAGAAGTTCTTCCTCACGAAGTCGCATTTCTGCCAACGACGAAGTTTACTGGCAAGACGTCAAAACGACATTCTCCGAAGCAGAAGTCCGAAACATGAAACGCCTTGGGCGCATCTCCGCTGTCTCGAAAGTGAGTTACAAAGATGCCATCAATCAGCTGAAAAAGAAGGCGGCAGCGATTGGAGGCACAACGATTCTTATTATGGATATCCCTGAAAATGAGTACAGTGACGATGTGGAAGTGAGGGGAACAGCTTACCGCGACGAAAATATGGAATACACTCCACGCGCCGAAACGGAACGCACGTCAACCCCCAAAGAGACGTCTTCAAATGAACGCCGCCGCCGCATTGCCCAACAGATGGAGCGTTACAACTATGGCGGCGATGCGGACAACTCCCGCACCGACCGCACCACTACCGCTCCGACTTCCCGCACCAATACAACCACCCGCAAACCCGCCTCCGACCGTCAGGTTTATGACAACGCAGATTCGCCCGACGCCGTTTATCTCACTAACGGCCGTGTCATCAGAGGCACAATAGAAGAATACGAGCCGGACGATTTCGTGAGCATCCGCACTCCGGCGGGCAAAATTCATGAGCTGTCAATGGACGATGTCAAGCGCGTTTCGCGCGGATCATCAAGATCTTCCGGCAGCAGCACAGCCCAAAGGAAGCCCAGACAAAGCAATTTCGATGAAGAGGAAGAATTTGACCGCTATACTAACAACCGGCCTGCAAGAAACGAATACGATTTCTCAACTTCGGGTTACAAAGGCTTCTTTGACCTCGGCTATAACATCCCTATCGGCGGCACAGGCGAGAAAGGCAACTTCGAGATAAATACAAGCCACGGCTACCAGATCAACGATTATTTCTTCGTCGGCGCTGGTATCGGACTTCATATCTTTAACGCCCGCGACGACTCCATGAGATTCGCACAGCATTATCCGCAATATGTGGGAGCTCCCACAGGTACATCCGGAGCATTCAGGCCGGCGGATTCCGTAACATACATGCACGCAGTAGATTCAGCATATATGACTTTGCCGATTTTCCTTGATGTGCGGGGCTATCTGCCGTTGCAAAATTCGCCGATAACGCCGTTTGCGATGTTCAGGATAGGATATGCGTTCAATTTGAGCGACGGTTTCAAAGGAATGGGTCTTTACTTGAATCCCGCCATAGGCGCTAAATATCAGGTATCCCCGATGTTCGGCATCAACCTTAGCATCGGATATTCGTTCCAAAGCTACGGCGGCGTTCCCAAAGACGGTGGTTACGGTTACTACTATTACAAATCCTCCACCGAAAAGACCAAAGGCATTAAATACGAAGCCAAAGGCGCCGGAGGCCTGAGTCTTAAGCTCGGAATTGAGTTTTAATCCTCAAACAAGGCAAAAAAGTCAGGCGGCTTCCTTTCGGAAACCGCCTGACAACGCCCGCTCTTCCTCTTGGACTTGAACCAAGGACCCTCTGATTAACAGTCAGATGCTCTAACCGACTGAGCTAAGGAAGAATGATTTTTTCGCGTTTTTGCGGCGCAAAGATACGGATTATTTTTGAATATGCAATATATTTGCAAAAAAAATCACAAAAAAATTTTATTGACATGAAAATATTAGGTATAGGAAACGCCCTGTTAGACGTGCTGTTGAAGCTTGACAGCGATGAAACCCTGCATCAGATGGGCGTAAAAAAAGGCGCGATGGATATAATTGACGAGCCGACAATGGAAGAAATTCAAAAAGCGCAGGCAGGATTACAACGCTCCGAAGCCCCCGGCGGCTCGGTTTGCAACACCATGCGTTCGCTCGCAAACCTCGGCGCTCAGGTTGGCTACATAGGCAAGGTCGGCGACGACCATGCAGCGAAAACCTATGAGGAACAAATCCGGAAAGCAGGCGTAGAGCCGTTTTTCGTCAAAACAATTGGCATTTCCGGTTGCTCCACAGTGCTGATTTCGCCTGATGGAGAGCGGACAATGGCTACTTTCCTCGGTCCGGCGGCGACTCTTTCGGCAGACGAAATTTCAGACGAGACGCTCAGCGCTTTCGACCTGCTTTACATCGAAGGCTATCTTATTTCAAACGAAAAACTCTTCCTTCCGATTCTTAGACGCGCTGAAAATCTGGGACTTAAAATAGCGCTCGACCTTTCCAACTTCAACATTGTCAATGCTTTCAAGCCGCTGCTGGAAGAAGTTATCCCCGCATACATTAATATATTGTTCTCAAACGAAAGCGAAGCGGAGGCATATACCGGTCTTCCCGCCGAAGATGCTATTGAGCAGATTATCAAGCATGTGGACTACTCGGTGATAACTATCGGCAAAGATGGCGTTCTTGTCAGCGACGGTACGGAATTTGCTCATATTGAGGCGCTTAAATGCGATGTTGTAGATACTACAGGGGCCGGCGACAATTTTGCAGCTGGCTTCCTGTACGGGTTATCACAAAAAGCGTCCCTCGTACAGTCTGCAAATATAGGGACATTGCTGTCGGCAAACGTAATTGAGGTGGTAGGCGCGCAGATTCCCGAACAACGATGGGACACGATTAGAGTAAAAGTTCGGGACTTTTTGGTGTAAAAATCAAATTTTTTGACTATTTTTACGGCGTATTTAGCTATATTTTTTTATTATGAGAAAGATTTTTTTCTTAACGGCAGCGCTGTGTATCAGCATGTTGTATGCTCAGGATACTAACCGGCAAGCTGCTGTAGAACAGTCGGAGGCATCTTCCGACAAAAACGATAACAACCGCTTTGAGATAAGCAAACAGTTGGATATTTTCAACGCCATAGTAAAAGAGGTGGAGATGTTTTATGTTGATTCCATTGATATTCAGAAGACTATACGGCGCGGCATCAATTCCATGCTTAGCGGGCTTGACCCTTACACCGAGTACATCCCCGAAAGCGATATGGACGGCTTTAAGTTCCTCACTACAGGCGAATATGGCGGAATTGGCGCTTATATCAAATATCGCGACGGCGGAACTGTCATTACCGAGCCTTTCGAGAAGATGCCGGCGGCGGATGCGGGACTTAAGGCCGGCGACGTAATCCTTGCCATTGACACCGTTGATACAAGGTTTTTGTCATCCGATAAGGTCAGCGAACTGCTCAAGGGCGTTCCCAACACGAAGATGAAAGTCAAGGTGCAGCGGCCGGGCGAAAAGAAACCGCGCACTTTCGAGCTTGCACGTAAGAAAATCGTTGTAGATCAGGTAGTTTACTATGGAGTTTACGGAGATAACACCGGCTACATTTATCTTAGCGGTTTCAAAGAAAAGAGCGCACAGGAAGTGAAAGCGGCTTTTGAAGACTTGAAGAACAATCACAATATCAAGTCATTAATCCTCGATTTAAGGGATAATGGCGGCGGTTTGCTCGAAAGCGCCGTGCAGATCGTCAATTTTTTTGTCCCCAAGGGAAAGGAAGTGATTTCTTTGAAAGGCAAAAACAGTCAGTCCGACCGCACGTATCGCACTTATAATGAGCCGATTGACACCCTTATTCCACTTGCCGTGCTTATCAACGGCTCGTCGGCTTCGGCTTCCGAAATAGTCGCCGGCGCACTGCAGGATATGGATCGCGCTACGCTTGTAGGGCAGCGTTCATACGGGAAAGGGCTTGTGCAGTCGCCGCGCAACCTGCCATACGACGGCAAACTGAAGGTTACAATGGGGAAATACTACATCCCAAGCGGGCGGTGCATACAGCAACTCGACTATACGCATCGTAACGACGACGGCAGCGTGGCCGCTATCCCCGACAGCCTCACTTCGGTGTTCTATACGGCAAACGGGCGTCCCGTACGCGACGGCGGAGGCATCCGGCCCGATTTTGAAGTTGATGACGAAAAATTGCCCGCCATGCTATACTATCTTTTTTCAGACAGGGATTACATCGTTTTCGATTACGTAACCGACTGGGTAGTAAAGCATAAGACAATACCGGCAGTTGAAGATTTTGTCTATACCGACGACGATTACGAACAGTTTAAAACGTATATTAAAGGGAAAAATTTCGAGTACGACCGCCAAAGCAGCAACGCATTGAAACAACTGAAGGATGTAGCAAAATTCGAGGGTTTCTTGGATGAAGACTCTGTTTTATTTGCTACTTTGGAAGAAAAACTTAAACCAAACCTCGACCGCGACCTTGTAAAATACGAAAAGGATATAAGGCGAATGCTTTCTGCCGAAATAGTCAAACGCTATTATTACCAGAGCGGCGAGGTGCAGCAGAACCTCAAAGGCGACGAAACGCTTCAAAAAGCCCTTGAGGTGCTGAAAGACGATGATTTGTATCTTGCAACACTAAAAAAACAATAAAACTATGAGTAGTGCATCAAAGGTTTATTTTGCTAATCTGCGTACTAATTCGCGAGTAAATCTTATTGACAAGATGGAACGGTTAGTTCGTAAGTCGGGGTTTTTAGATACCGACTTGAATAGAAAATTTGTAGCCATGAAGATACATTTCGGCGAGCCGGGCAATATGGCTTATCTTCGTCCCAACTATGCTGCACGGATGGCTTCCTTACTTCGTTCTGTCGGCGCCAAACCTTTTCTTACCGACAGCAATACTCTTTATTCGGGCGGTCGGTCTAATGCGCCCGACCACTTGCAAAGCGCAGCCGAGAATGGTTACAATCCTATTTCTGCACAATGCCCTGTAATTATTGCCGATGGATTGAAAGGCACCGAGCAGCGAGAGATTGCATTTAACGGTAAATATTGCAAGTATCCTAAGGTGGGTTCTGCCGTTGCCGACGCTGACGCCATAGTCAGCCTGACACACTTTAAGGGACATGAGCAGACTGGCTTCGGCGGAGTTCTGAAGAATATCGGCATGGGAAGTGCAAGCATAGCAGGCAAACTTGAACTTCACTCCGGCTCGCAACCGAAAATAGACCGCGATGAGTGTACCGGTTGCGGCGTCTGTGTTAAACACTGCGCTCATAATGCGATTCATCTTGATGCTTCACATAAAGCTGTTATTGAGTATGAAAAGTGCGTAGGCTGCGGACAATGCGTCGCCTTGTGTCAATACGACGGCGCTGTACTTGCCCAATGGGATACTTCGGAGAACCTTTGCTGCAAGATAGCCGAATATACGAAAGCTATCCTCGACGGCAAGCCGCATTTTCACATCAGTTTTATCATGAACGTATCGCCTGAATGTGACTGCTGGAACCATAATGACGCCGCTCTCGTGCCTGACATTGGTATAGCCGCATCTTTAGACCCGGTAGCCTTAGACCGCGCTTGCGCTGATCTTGTAACGGCTGCCCCTGCACTTCCTAATTCACGTATTTCAGAGGCTTTGGTTTCTGCCTCAAATTCAGGAGAAAATACCGATAAATTTCATCTCTCACACCCGCAAACAAAATGGAAAGAAGGTCTCGCTTACGCCGAAGAAATAGGACTTGGTACGCAGAAATATGAGCTGATAAATGTATAACAACGATACAATATGCGCTGTATCAACCCCTCCGGGCACGGGCGGGATTGCCGTTATTAGGGTCTCCGGCTCCGAAGCGTTTTCCGTATGTAATAAATTGTTGGCGCCCCGTAATGGCACGGAACAAAACAACCTTGAATTGCCAAGTAAGCCAATCCTCCGAACTATCTACCTGAACGACAAACCCTTAGACCAAGTCCTGATTTCTGTTTTCCACGCCCCTCATTCCTACACCGGCGAAGACACCGTAGAAATTTCATGCCACGGCTCGTTGTATATCCAGCAGCAAATCATGCAAACGTTGATTGAATGTGGAGCAAGGCAGGCTACTGCCGGCGAGTTCACCCAAAGGGCTTTCCTGAACGGCAAAATGGACCTCTCGCAGGCGGAAGCGGTGGCTGACCTCATCGCCTCTACTTCCGAAGGCATGCACCGTTTAGCTATCAACCAGATGCGGGGCGGCTTTTCCGATGAGCTGCAATCCTTGCGAGAGCAACTGCTTCATTTTGTGTCACTTATAGAACTCGAACTTGACTTTTCCGACCACGATGACATCGAGTTTGTTGACCGTAGCGAACTGCGCGCACTGGCTATCAAACTGCGCGACCGTATCCACACGCTTGCCGATTCATTTTCGGCCGGGAATGCCATCAAAAACGGCATTCCCGTAGCTATCATCGGCAAAACCAACGTTGGCAAATCCACTCTGCTGAACGGGCTGCTGAACGAAGACCGCGCCATAGTGTCGGATATACCCGGCACAACGCGTGACACGATAGAAGAAACGCTTTATATCAACGGGCAGCTGTTTCGTTTCATAGATACTGCCGGTTTGCGGGACAATGCCGCCGATAGCGTCGAAGCGCTTGGTATCCGTCGCAGTTTCGAGAAAGCAGAAAAAGCATCCGTCATACTCTATCTCTTTGATTTGACGCAGGAAGACAATGAAGATACCGTGAATATCAGCCGCTGGCTGCACCGCTATAATAAACCGGTACTAATGCTCGGCACCAAAAACGATATCGCCCGCCGCAGCCCGATCCATACCGCCGGTAACGTAAAGGCAATACATATCTCTTGCCTTGATAAGTCTGATATAGAGCGTGTTAAGCAGTATATAGTATCAATCGCAAATGTCGGCAAAGTTTCCGAAAACGACGTGATTGTCTCAAACATCCGCCACTACGAAGCACTCTGCCGCGCCGGCGAAGCGATAGACCGCGTCCTCGCAGGCTTGGACGAAATCCCTACCGATCTCTTAGCCGAAGACATCCGCGACTGCCTGAGGCATTTAGCCGAAATAACCGGCGGCGAAATAACAACCAACGAAGTCCTCGCCAACATCTTTTCCAAATTTTGTATCGGGAAATAACTTTTTATTTGTTATCCTTGTTCTTTGCAGTAGGTCTTAATTATCTCTATGATCTCATCCCCGTACAAGGCCGCTTTTGCGTCGCCGATGCCGTTAATATTCAGCAGCGAACGCTTGTCTTGCGGAAGGTGATGTACAAGTTCGTAAAGGGTTTTCTGTGAGAAGATTACAAATGCCACTTTATTGATTTCCAAAGCTTTCTGATAACGCCACATTCGCAGTCTCTCGAACAACACAGGGTTTTCTATCTCCGTATTTTCAACTGGCGCTACTTTTGGGCGGGTAGCGGTGGCAGGACGTTTCTCTTTCTCTATCGCCGCTAACGCTCTGGCACGCAGATAGTCAGATAGATAGAAGCCCGACAAGCAGGCGCGCAGACTGTCGTATTTCATTTGTGCGTCGTTCTCAAGACGGTTCACAGCTTCTGTCAGTTGCTTCTTAACTGCCTTATTATCAAGGTCTGTGTCAAGGCGTTTTAACTCGTCGAGGATGAGCGTCTTGATTTTCTCCGAGAAATATGTCGCGCCCTTGCCGATGCGTTCCTGCAACGCTGTATTTTTCTCTATATCAGGCTCTTGCGGCAGTAGGCGATTTATCTGTGTATGAAATTTTTCCGCCACTTCGAGTATCTCTTTCATCATCGGCGAAAGCAGGCGATTTATCAGGTCTTTAGTGGGTTTTGGAAAACTACCGGAATTTTCGGCTGCAATCTTTTCGAGGTACGTGATTCGGTTGCGGAAAACGCCGAAGCGGAACAAATCAAGCAGTTGCTCGTGCTGATACGCTTTTTGCGCCTTTGTCAGCGCATTTTCGTCGGGCTGGTTTTGCTCCATGCGCGTCGTGAAGTCCCTGACTGTAACGTCGTTAATGATACTTTTGGCGGTTATCGGCGAACTAAGCACAAGCCCTTCGAGCGTCTTGCAGCGGCTGAGGGCAACATAGACTTGCCCGTGCGCAAACGACAGTTCGGCGTCAATCACGGCATGTTCAAACGTCAAGCCCTGACTTTTATGTATCGTTATCGCCCATGCTAATTTCAGCGGCAGTTGAGTGAACGAACCTTCTATTATTTCCTTGATTTCCTGCGTCTCGGGGTCAAGTCCGTACCGCACATTGTCCCATTGCTGCACGCCGACAACAATTTCGGCTTCTTCGCCGGGGCAGAGGATATGTATCTCGCTGCCGCGTATTGCCTTGATTTTCCCCACTTTGCCGTTGTAATAGCGCTTCTCTGCCGAAGTGTCGTTTTTGACGAACATCACTTGCGCGCCCTCTTTAAGAACAAGCTCATAATTAGTAGGATACGAATATTCTGGAAAGTTGCCTTCGATTTTGGCCGTGAAAACGTGTTCTTTGTCGGGTAAGGCATTGAGTTCCTTGTCGTTAATGCGGGCTGCCTGATAATTATGCGTGCAAAGAATGATATATCCGTCCTCTTCCTTTGGCTTAAATCCGGGGATGTAACGCTTATTTAAGGTTTTAAGCGTCTCATCGTCAATAGATTTGTTTCGGATTTTGTTAAGTATGCTGATAAAATGCTCGTCCTGTTGCCGGAAGACTTGCGTAAGTTCTATACTGACGTATTCTGTTTCTTTTAAAGCATTGCTGCTGAAGAAGTAAGGCGTTTCATAGACAGCTTCCATTGCGTCGCGTTCATCGTCTTTTATAATCGGCGCAAGTTGCTGCAAGTCGCCAATCATTAGCAGTTGAACGCCCCCAAAAGGCTTGTTGTGGTTACGGTGCCGGCGCAGCACAAAGTCAATGGCGTCAAGCAGGTCGGCGCGCACCATGCTTATCTCATCAATAACAAGCAGGTCGAGGCTGCGTATGATGTTCAACTTCTCTTTGTTGAAGCGGTGCATCTCTGCTTTCATCTTGTCAATGCCAATCTGCAGCACGGGCGGCAGTTGAAAAAACGAGTGAATAGTAACGCCATGCGCATTGATAGCCGCCACTCCGGTAGGCGCTACGACGACCATCCGCTTGGCCGCCGACCGGCGCAACTGCTGCAGGAACGTAGTCTTACCAGTCCCCGCCTTGCCCGTCAAAAAAACGTGACATCCCGTATTTAAAACGAACTTACGGGCAAGTTCCAACTGCGCATTTGTCTCCATAAAACCTGATTTTTCCGACAAAGATACACAATTTTCTACAATTCGGCAATTTTTATAAAAAAAAGAGGCTTACAAATATTATAAGCCTCTGACAATCAAGTAGCGAGAGGGGGGGGGGATTGAACCCCCGACCTCATGATTATGAATCATCTTTTATATCGTTTCTTCTATTTTCTTTGATTTGCTTTTATTATCCATATATTTGATAAACAGTGTAATAAATGTTATTATTTTTTCGTCGTTTTTCTTTGTTTTGGAAAAAATTTAACGGTTGACGAGTGGGGAAAACTGCCAGAAACCAAGAGTAAGATTTTGACAGCCGTTCGTTTTGACCTTGAAAACAGTTTTTCAACAGTCAAGACCTGTGTCGAGCCACTTGTGAATTCGCACGAGTTTACATTCGACGCCTTGAATCTCGCTTTAGGTAAAGGGATTGCAAAGAAAAGCGTTACAATTGTTACTTGCGCCGCTATTCAAGTACAGTTCAAGCAAGTCAGGATGAACACAACGAGCTGATTGGACTTGGGCGTAAAACCCCGTTTGACGATAGTCCAAATCCTGAAGCCGGTATTGACGACATTTCGCCTCTGTTAGTTAGAGAATTTCTTAATAATGTACATAGCGCTCTTATTGAACAGATTGAAACACAGACCGCGCATGGGACGTCAGAGAGCCTGTTGTGATTCGTATTCTACCAGATTCTATTGAGATTATCAATCAGGGCGGACCAGATAGAAGCGTCAAAATGGACGAAATCCGCAAAGGCATTATCCGAATAGAGGATGATGCATTAAATGATGGTTTAAATAGTAAAAGCGATGGTTTAAATATTTCAGATAATCAGCCGAATACAATAGATCGTATTTTAAATGAGGGTTTAAATGAGGGTATAAACGAGGGTATAAATAAGTCATTGGTAGATATAATTAACATTTTAAAAAAAGAACAGGGATTAAACGCAATAGTAATATCTTCTCGTCTCAAGAAAGGACATTCAACCGTAGAGCGTTATCTTAGTATTTTACGCGAAAAGAAAATAGTCGAATATCGTGGTGCACGAAAGACTGGAGGCTATTACCTCACAGAACAGGCAACTTGAATAAAATAACCATGAGCAAAAAAATTATTGAGTATGATGAAGAAGCGCGATATTTGAAATATACATATATCCGCGTATCAAAAAAAGATTGGGAAAATTATACCAAACTGGAGGAAGTCCTAACGACGCATCCTGATTATGAGAAATATGATACGAGTGTAATACTTATAAAAAAGAAGGTACTCAAAATGAGGAAAGCTAACGCAGCTCTTAAATCCTTAAAAAATATATTGAAGACAGAAGAAAAATATATCATAAACTATGGGATGAAATGAAAGGACTTAAAATGACATTACCAGAAATAGCAGATGCTATGGGCATTAAGCCGGAAACTCTTTCTTCATGGTATGCATCAGATAAGATCACTCTCACTAAATATGAGGGTTCAGAAAAAAAATATAAAGCAGAATTCGACACGTGGATTAAGGAACTTGAAAAAAATATATAAACAAATACAAAAAAAATTTCAATAAGTAATCATACCTGATAGTACAAAAAGGGTAAGAATGGGATACTATTTTCCATTTTTCTGTTCATTTTGGGCAAAAAAAGGATATTAAAGGGATATAAAACTGCCGGAAAAATCCAGTAATGTTACGTGAAAGAACTAATGTATCTTTGCCGTCAAAATTTATTTTTTAACTTAATTTTCACGACAATGCAGAATATTATATTAACAACGCCCGACGAACTGCGGGCAATCGTAAATGAAGCCATTGTAAGCATTTTGCCAAAACCGGCTAACAGTCATCCACGAATTGACACTCTCACTCTAAATGACGCATTAGAGTTGTTACGCGAACATGGTTACCCAACTTCTAAAGCAAGAATCTACAAACTGACTTCCGCCGGTACTATCCCTTGCAAAGTTTATGGCAACAAACTTGTATTCTCAAGGAAAGCCATTCTTGAATGGGCTGAACATCAAACCAAGCCCAGACATGACACATCTTCTATTTCAACTCTATCACGCAGTGCGAGACGTAAATTTAATACATGAGTCGTTACAATTTACAAAATGATAATCAATGAATTATATCAGTTTGATAAATAACTTTTGGATAATTGACGAACATCAAAACTTCAACGGTACAGAAACCCGGTTATATTTTTATCTGATTCATCTCGCAAATCGTTCTTACTGGAAAGAATGGGTTGAATTTGGGGATGAAAGACTGAAAGCCTATATCGGAGTATCTTCTGCCGTTTTGCGTTCTGCAAGGAACAAACTGCAAAATGCATTGCTAATTGATTTTGTGATTGGTGGACAAGGTTATAGGGTAAAAACAAGGTATCAAATTTTAACGCCTAATCTCAACCCTAACCTAAAGCCTAATCTTGACCCATTAAATAATATGAAAACAAATACGAAACAATACAATTACAAAAATGGAAAATTTTCTAAAAACGCAATCATCACGAACGGTAGCGATTTCAACTGATGCCATGTCGGCTTGTATGGAAGCATTGAATAGCAAATTGGCCGATGAGCGACAACAGAAGAAGAACGTGCGTTTCTTCTTTCCCTTTGGTTATGAGGATTATAAAGTGATGCTTTCGAGGAGTGCAGATGTGATTTTGGCAAGGCGACATGAAAAAATATCTTTCGTAATTGACCGTTTTAACGAGCCTTTTGTTCGCCAACTCTATTATTATCTGACGTTTGATAATCGTTTTGAGGGCATTTTGCAAAAAGGTATAATGCTCATTGGGAAATATGGTACAGGTAAAACGTTAATAATGCAAGCGATGGCGGAAATGTACCGTACTGTCGTTAGTCAGTCTAATTTGTACCATCCTATGATAACTTTTATCAAATCAACGGCTTTAATCGAAGAACTGAAAAATGATTCAATTAGTAATTATTCAAAAAGACCGCTTATTATTGATGAATTTGGACGCGAGCCTAAGCAAATTATGCATTACGGCAATTGGATAAGTCCGTTGATAGAATTATTGAATGAGCGTTACGACAATGGAGCATGGACTCATGGTACAAGCAATTTTACTTATCAAACGCTAAAGTCGGATGATATGTACGGAGAGATGACAGGCGACAGGATTAAGGCGATGTTCAATTTTATCGAACTTAAAGGTGAAAGCAGAAGGAAATGATTACGAATGGATTTGGCAAAACGAGGTTTATTTGTGATAGTAGCGAGGTTATGTTTTCAGCATCTGAAAACTCGCTCCCGTTGGTCGAGGCAAATAAGAAGGGCGGACGTCCGAGGAAAAGAGCAACAGAACGAAAAACTAAAACGGTCTGCG
>JAISTJ010000139.1 GCA_031272655.1 Tannerella sp. | reverse complement strand
ATTCGGGCAAGCAGTTCGCGGGTCTGATTAGACGTGATGTCGCGTCGCATCATTTTAAGGATGTGGTCGCTGATATGCTGAAGGGCTATATCCAAGTAGTTGCAGACGTTTTCGCGCTCGCGCATCACCCGCAGCAGGTCGTAAGGAAAATGCGCCGGATAGCCGTAGTGCAGCCGCAGCCAGCCTACGCCCTCAACATCCGACAACCGCTCTATGAGTTCGGGCAAAGCATAACGCCTGTACAAATCTTTACCATAATACGTCAAATCCTGCGCTATCACTTGAAACTCCTTAACGCCGTCTTTTGCGAGTTTTGCGGTCTCGGCGACGATTTCCTCCATTGGACGCGACACATACCTGCCTGTCATCAGCGGTATTGAGCAATACGAGCACTTGCGGTCGCAACCTTCGGCAATCTTCAGCCACGCATAGTGCCTCGGCGTCGAGAGTAGCCGCTCATCGGCCAAATCAACATAGTATGACTTTCCGAGGTCACGCAGCACGTCTTTCCAGTTAAATTTTCCGTAAAACTTGTCCACATCAGGCAATTCGGCCTGCAGTTCCTTTTGGAAACGCTCTGATAGACAGCCCATTACGAACAGTTTGCCAATCCTGCCCCGCCGCTTAGCCTCTTCGAGTTCGAGCAACATATTGATAGATTCTTCCTGCGCATCGGCTATAAAACCGCAGGTATTAACAATCACAATCTCACCGTTAACCTTCTCGGGGTCGTGCGCCACAATATATCCGTTAGCCTTAAACTGCCGCATAAGGCGCTCGGAATCAACCAAATTCTTACTGCATCCCAGCGTAATAATATCTATTTTGTTTTTTCGCATCTTCTCATTATACGCCGTTATAAAATTTCCGTATCTTCCAAAGCTTCAATGACATTGACGATATAATCGCCTGCTTTCTCGCACTCGGAAATCAAATCCATGTAATAAACGGCGTCGGAATATTTGTACTTACGGTCGTCAAGGCTTTCTATATGCTTGTTTTTCAGCATATTCCTATAGGAATTTATTTGGGTCTCAAGGTTGTGCGTCAGCGCCATGTCATCGCGCGAAATGATTTGTTTTCGCATCGTAACCCGCATCTGCACAATAGCATCGTCAACAAGCGCAAGCATGTGTTCTACGCATTTGTTTTGCTCGTCGGTGAAAGTTATTTTCGCTTCATTACGCCGCTTGAGGGTACGCGCCATGTTATAAAACGAATCACCGATGCTTTCGATCTCCGATACGGCGCGCAGCATGGCGCTAAGATTAGTCTTACCCTTGGCGCTAAGCCTACCCTCAAGCACCCGCATCAGGTAATCCGCGATTTCAATCTCCATGCGGTCGCTTATCTCCTCGTATTTCTTCAAGCGGTTGAAAATTGACAGGAACTTATTTTCATCCTGCTCATTAAGGGCGTTTTTGACCATGTCAAGCATCCTGTACGTGCGTTCGGCATATACAAGCATCTCTTTTTTCGCCTGCATTAGCGACAGTTCCGATGTAGAAAGCAGTCCGGCAGTGATATATTTCAGTTGGAAATCCTCTTCAGTCTTTGGCGGCGATTTCACAAGTTTGGTGCAAATTTTGACATAAATCTTTGTAAACCAAATCATTATGCAGACATTGCAGATGTTGAACATCGTATGGAAAAGCGACAAGCCGTAGGAAACGGACACTTGCAGCGAGAGCATTTTTTCGCGCAATGCGATTAACCGGCTGTCAGTCAGCGTTTCTCCGGAAGATATGGCCGCAACATCCTGTGTATCAAGCGTATCAAGGAAACGCATCAACTCATGCGGGTCGCCGGGTCCAGCCGTGGCTACGATATACGAGATGAGACGAGTGAAGGGGTAAAAGAGCGCCATACACCAACATACGCCGAAAACGTTGAATATCAAGTGCGCAAGAGCGGCGCGTTTGGCGGACGTGTTGGCCGACATCGCCGCAAGATTAGCAGTTATGGTGGTGCCGATATTCTCGCCAAGCACCATCGCGAGCGCCATCTCGAACGGTATCCACCGTTGCACACACATTATCAGCGTGATAGCAACCGTTGCCGACGACGACTGTACTATGACCGTAAGCGCCGTGCCCAGTAACAGGAAGAGCAACAGGGAACCGTAACCCATTGACGTATAGTTCTGTATGAACGACAACGCCTGTGGATTACTTTGCAGGTCAGGCACAGAAGATTTTAAAAACGACAATCCGAGAAAAAGCAGCGCAAAGCCCATGATAAATTCGCCGAGCGACTTGTGCTGGCTTTTCTTCGAGAACATCAACGGCACGCAAATGCCAATCAGCGGAAGCGCGAAATGGCTGATATCCACCTTAAAACCGAAAAACGAGATAATCCATGCCGTTACGGTTGTACCGACGTTAGCACCCATTATCACGCCGATTGACTGCGTGAGGGACAGCAGTCCGGCGTTCACAAAACTGACCACCATGACCGTAGTAGCGCTCGATGATTGGATGATAGCCGTTATAAGAAACCCCGTCAAAACACCGGCGACACGGTTTGAAGTCATCGCTGCAAGAATATTTCGCAATTTATCGCCTGCCACCTTTTGCAGCCCCTCGCTCATCGTTTTCATCCCATAAAGGAACATCCCCAGCGAGCCGACTAACTTTAGAAAATCTAAAAAAGAATAGTCCATTTGTTTAATATTTTATTCCCCGAACAGCGAATTGACGAACTCCATACGGCGGAAAACCTGTATGTCTTCGAGACCTTCGCCCAGACCTATGTATTTAACCGGAATATGGAACTGGTCGGATATACCTATCACCACCCCACCTTTCGCCGTACCATCTAACTTGGTAACAGCCAGCGCATTAACTTCTGTAGCTGCTGTGAACTGCTTCGCCTGCTCGAAAGCGTTCTGCCCTGTCGAGCCATCAAGTACGAGAAGGATCTCTTGAGGCGCATCGGGGATGACTTTCTTCATAACGTTCTTAATTTTAGTAAGTTCGTTCATCAGATTTATCTTGTTATGAAGCCGTCCGGCGGTATCAATTATGACCACGTCCGCGCCGTTTGCTTTGGCGGAACTTAACGTATCGAAAGCCACCGACGCAGGGTCGGCGCCCATATTTTGTTTTACGACCGGCACCCCTACCCTTTCGCCCCAAATACTCAACTGCTCGACAGCGGCCGCACGGAACGTATCGGCAGCTCCGAGCCACACATTGAAGCCGTTTTTCTTGAACTGGTACGCCATTTTACCGATAGTAGTAGTCTTGCCGGCGCCGTTAACGCCCACAACCATTATCACATAAGGGCGTGTGTTTTCGGGGATAGCGAAATTCTCGGCGTCCTGTGTGTTGTTTTCCATCAGCAGGGCGGCAATCTCTTCCCGCAACAGGCGCGTCAGTTCGTCCGTCGTAACATATTTATCGGCGCTTGCACGCCGTTCTATCCTCTTGATTATTTTAAGAGTAGTCTCCACCCCTACATCCGACGAAATAAGCACATCTTCCAGATTATCAAGCACATCATCATCCACCTTGCTTTTACCAACGATGGCATGCGTAATCTTGGAAAAAACGCTCTCCTTAGTCTTGGAAAGCCCTTTATCTAACGTCTCTTTCTTCTCCCTGTTAAATATACCAAATAAACCCATTGAAAAAAATTACTCTTCCTGTCTGCCCCTGTCGCGGAAAAATTCGTCAAAAAACGCTCTGTCGGCCGACTGGTATTTGCATATCTGCTCGGCAGTAAGTATTTTTTTGAATTTTTCCAAATATTCTTTATCAAGTCCGTCCCGTTTTTCTTTCACTTCTTCCCTGCAGGCAAGCAGGCGTTGATATTCTTCCTGCGTACGTTCTTTTTTGTTGTGCAATGCACGTTCAAGGCGGTGGCAATCGCGCCCTACCTCAAACTTTTTCCTCATCAGTTCATTTTCGAGTGGGATAAAAACCGCCGTTTCTTCAGCTGTCAAACCTGTTTTCTCTACAATAAACTTGTTCCTTTTTTCCATAAATGCTTCACGGTCAAAAGGTTGGGAATCGCGTCTGCGCCCTTCGTCCTGCGCATAACTCCGCAACGGCAAAGTGAACAGGGCAGATATAATTATTATATTGAAAAGAAGCTTATTCATCTTTTAATTATTAAGGTAATCATCAATATAAGAAAGTGCATACTTGTCGGCATACATACCTTCTATATATTCCATAAACTCCTCATTTTCAGAAGTTTCATCGGTAATTCCTGCAACAATGCTGTTATTAGCCGGCTCGTTGCTGATTTTTTCCGAAGGATTGAATACGTTGAAGAGAATGATAATGCCTGCGAAAGCTGCAGCCATATACAACCATGGTTGAACACGGTCGTAGAACGAGATGACCTTCGGCTCTGCCAAAGGCTTATCAGGCAGGCGGTTCATCATGTCTGCCGTAAAATTCGCAAAATACCCGTCGGGTACGCGAAAAGGATTTCTGTCCTTCAGTGCTTCTAAGTTGTTCATTTCTGTGTTCATAATCCGTCTTTTGTAGTTGAATAGACTGTCATTTTGTCAAATGGTTTAAATATCATCAGTTAAAAATGCTTCGATTTTTTTTACTGCATGATGGTAAGAAGCTTTCAGAGCGCCTACGGAGGTGCCGAGAACCTCCGACATGTCTTCATATTTCATATCGTCGTAATACTTCATATTGAAGACAATACGCTGTTTTTCAGGCAAGCTGAGTACCGCTTTTTGCAGTTTCATATCAAGCTCGTCGCCGTCAAAATAGTCGTCTGCCCTGAGAGTGTCGAGAAGATACACATCGGTATCATCAAGAGGAACATTATTCATGGAACGTTGTTTGTTAAGGAATGTAATACACTCATTAACAGCGATTTTGTGCATCCATGTGGAAATTTTCGATTCGCCGCGGAAACCGTCAAGGTTTGTCCACGCTTTAAGAAAAGTATTTTGCAGAATATCATTGGCGTCTTCGTGGTCAAGCACCATCTTGCGAATTTGCCAATAAAGTTTTTCGCTGAAAAGATTTACGACACGGGTGAACGCATCCCGTTGCTTCGACGGGTCGCGCAACTGTATCATCAATTCTTCTTCGTTAAACTGCTGCATTCTGATAATCGGTTGAATTTCCGCCCGCAAAGATAAATCTTTTTTTTTATTTTTCTTATCTTTGCACCCGATTTTTAATTAAATATTTGATTTTATGAACAGAAAACTTTTTTTACAGAACCGTGCTTACCGGTTCCGGCAATTGACGCGCAAGGCATACGGCGCATTCAACAGTATGCACAAGAGCATCACTATCGGCGTCCTGACGGCGTTCACCGTCGCGCTGTCGCACCAGAAAGCTGTCTCACAGACCATTGCTTCATCCCCGCAGCAGCATACCGTAGAGCAGATGCAGGAACTTGAACTCGAAGAGGTTACCGTTACAGCCTCGCGCACGGAGACGCCTTTGAGCCAGACTGCCAAGATTGTTACCGTCATTACACGCGACGAGATTCAGCGAGCGCCCGTCCAAAGCATCGAAGACCTGCTCGTCTATGCGGCAAGCATTGACGTAGTGCAGCGAGGAGGGCACGGCGTGCAGGCAGACGTCTCTATCCGCGGCGGCTCGGCCGACCAGACAGCAATTTTACTTAACGGTGTAAACCTCTCTAATCCACACACAGGACACTACAGTTTCGACTTCCCCATCAATCTTTCTGATATTGAGCGCATTGAAATCCTTCACGGTCCGTCCGCTCTCGTTTTCGGCTCGAACGCTTTTTCGGGCGGTATCAATATCGTTACTAAAAAGACTGTAAATGAAAAGGTTACTGCCTCTTTGGAAGGCGGGATGTACAACCTTACAGGCGTCGAAATGCGTGGCGCAACGGCGATGGGCGCTTCCACCAACAGCCTCTCGGCATCCTTCCGACACTCCGACGGCGCTACCGACAACAGCGACTACCGTATCTTCAACGCTCTGTGGCAAACGAGGCTTCATCCGGGCGACGCCTCGCGCATAGACCTGCTCGCAGGCTACAATAACAAGTCTTATGGCGCAAATACCTTTTATTCAGCCCTCTATCCCAATCAGTACGAGCGCACTTCCGAGTTCGTTGGGGCAGTCAACGGCCTCTTCGGTAGAGGCAGACTCAAGTTCGTGCCCCAGATTTCGTTCTCGCGCCATTATGACCAATTCGACCTGATAAAAAACACCGATACAGGGCGCAACTATCATCGCGGAGACGTACTGGGCGCCAACCTGATGTTCCGCTATTCATCGCCGCTTGGCGATACGCATTTCGGCGGCGAGGTACGGCGCGAAGACATCCTTAGCAGCAAACTCGGCAAGCCGCTCGCACAGCCGCACGGACATTATACTGTTTACGACAGCCGCACGCAGACTAACGGCGTCATAGAACATACGCTCAACCTCCGGCGCTTTACCTTCTCCGCCGGCTTGCTCGCCAACTACAACACGCTGCAGGGCGACCACCTGCGCTTCTATCCCTCGGCAAGCGTCGCATACCGCCCCGCCGAACCGCTGAAACTGAACGCTACTTGGAGCCGCTCATCGCGCCTGCCTACCTTCACCGACCTCTTTTATACTACCGAGACGCATAACGCCAACGAAAGCCTCCAACCCGAACGCTCCGAATCGTTCGACCTTGCCCTCGCTTACCGCAAAGGCATCCTTGACCTCTCCCTGACCGGTTATATAATGTACGGGCGCAATATGATTGACTGGGTGCGAGAGCCGGGAGAAACAAAATGGGCGTCATGGAACCATACAGAGGTTGACAAACAGGGACTTGAAGCCCGCGCAACCCTCAACTTCCAAACCGGAAACCATGGAACTTTGAACCCCTTACGCTGGAACCTGAAACTCCAAACCCTGAGCGTCAGTTACTCCCGCCAGAACCAGGACTGCGATACCAAAGGCTTGGAATCGCGTTATACGCTTAACTATCTGCGAGATAAACTTACCGCTACGCTCAATCACAGCATTCTCAATAACTTGACTGCAAGTTGGAACTTCCGTTACCAGAAGCGTATGGGCGAGTTCCGCCTCTACGAAGGCTCAACCGACATGGGGCTTGTTCCGTATCCCGCTTTCTCTACCCTTGACCTGAAACTGCAATACGAACTGCGCCATATCGCTTTCAACTTGAATATCAACAATATATATGACACGTATTATTTTGACGCAGGAAACGTACCCCAAGCCGGCTTCTGGTTGATTGGCGGCATCAGCTATAAGTATTGACAATCAAAGGAATAGATAGATTTACAAGGGCAAAAGAACGCAAATTTTACAAGATTTTTTGAAATTCTAAATTAAAAATTGTACTTTTGCCCTTGTAAACCTACATTTTTATAATGTCAAAAGAAAAAGAATGCCGGACAGGCGCCCTTGTATTCGTTAAATTGTCGGCGGCAACGCTGACAATAGCTTCGTTGCTTTGTTTGTCCGGCTGCACAACAAATTTAAAATCAGAGGTTAATGAGCCATATAGAACTATAAACGGCTCATTTTCAGGAGAAAAAGTTGCTTATTCGCCTGATCCGTTAGTTGCGTACAGGTGGAGCAATCCGCAAGCCGACGACAGTTTGGAAATCTACACAATACCACCTGTCAGCGTTACAGCCGACATTCCCGGAAATATCAACTTCAAAAATCCGGCGAATCTGTCCGTTAAAGGCGAGTGTAACCTGATGTTCGATTTCGGGCAGGTCAATGCAGCATGGTTTGAATTTGAGTCCGAAGATTTTGAAGGCGATATAGAGATGAGTATCAGTGAGTTCAACGAGCCTGCCGTGTTCAATGCAGGCGCAGAGCACCCTGTCAAAACTGCAACGCCCGCAAAATACGGTCATTCCTATCGCCTTGAACTGAATAAAGAACTGTATGAAGGCGTGCGGTTCGCATGGATTCACATAAAAAAGTTGGATAAACCCGCATCATTACATAACATTCGGCTTGTTTGCCAGATAAAACCCATAAATTATGAAGGCAGTTTTGAATGTAGCGATACAACGCTGTCAAGAATCTGGTACACAGGAGCTTACGATGTAAAACTCAACCTTTTGCACGATTATTTCGGAGCTATCCTGATGGAACGCAGCGACCGTATCTCATGGACAGGCGACGCTCACCCCTCACAAGCCGCATCATTAGTAGCTTTCGGCAATTATGACTTCATCAAAACCAATCTCCGCCACACCTCTACCCAATTCAACGGCATAGTGTCGTACAGCCTTTACTGGACGCTCAGTCTCACGGATTATTACTCTTACACAGGCGACAAGGCGCTTTTTGACGAGATGAAAGATAATCTATGCAACAAACTCGAAACGGCTTATAATCACTATGATAACCTTCCTGCGATGAACTTTTACGGTTGGGACGAACGTCTTGGCGCAGGCTTTGAAAAACCGGACTGCGCGGAGGTTCAAAATGCTTACAAGATGCTTTGCATCAGGGCTTGGAACGAGTGCGGCAAAGCATTTTTCAACGCAGGCTACTATGACCTTGCGGATAAATATTTAATGTACGCGAACGAAAAAACGGCGTCGCTTAGAGCAGAAAACAAGAGTTTGCGCACATTCGGCGTTCATGCCGCTGCTGACGCCATCAACGCTGACTTTCTTAACGAGAAAGAGAAAGATTTTTTATGGCAAAACACATTGTCAGACCGGCAGCAACGATTATCGTATTCGCCTTTTAATCAATACTTTATCATTCAATCATTAGCGCGACTGAACCGTTACAACGAAGCGCTCACTACGATAGACGACTGTTGGGGCGGGCAAGTGCGTTACGGCGGCACTACATTTTTTGAAGTGTTCCGCCCGTCATGGAACGATATTTCGCGGCCAAACGATGCACCCATCAACAACCAGTGCGGCTACACAAGCCTCACGCACCCTTGGAGCGCCGGCGTTACCAAGTGGCTGAGCGAAGAGATTCTTGGCGTCAAACCTCTTTCGCCGGGTTTCAAAAATTTCATTGTCAAACCCCATCTGTCACAGCTTGTTACGTGGGTCAAAGGCAAGACCCCTACCCCACTCGGCGCCATCGCTTTCGATTACAATCTCGAAACAGGAGAAGGCTCGCTGACCGTTCCCGATGGCGCTAATGCCGTTTTTGCCGCGCCATTGGCGGGAAAAACCATTTCAAAAATGTTTATTGACGGGGAAAACACTGATTGGAACGATCAGGACGCCGATTTTATCTATTTTCGGGATATTCCGGCAGGAAAACACAAAATCAAAGTCGAGTATTCATCCGAAGAGCTTCAACCTGTTGAAAAAGAGCCGTTTATATATGAACTAATGCAAACTGTGGCCGAAGATACGGTTACACGCGGCGCATGGATCGGCAAATATGGCGCAAAAGGCTATCTGTTATGCAATTACGATGACAGTCTCGTGCACCGCGTTGATTTACCGGACTTTATTTCGTCCGTAAACTTCTCCAAAAACGACGATGTAGTCTGGCAAAACTCAAGGCATGTACACTGGACGGACGCATCCGACGATGAACGCGCCCTGCTGTCGCCTTCCGACAGCAAATCGCGCAGTCTCGGAGCCGTTACAACCCGCGATCCAAGCCCCTGCTACCAGACTATGACCGTTGATATTCAATGCAAAAGCAACCGGACGTACCGGCTTTCCCTGTACTTCGTTGATTGGGAGCGCGACGGACGACGGTCTGCGATAGAGGTTTTCGACCTCGCTAATCGCAAGCTGCTGATGCCGGTAACGATGGTACGCAATTACGAAAACGGTAAGTATCTGACATTTACGTTCGACCGCTCGGTCAGAATACGTATTAATCAGGTACGAGGCATGAATGCCGCTTTAAGTGGAATTTTTTTTAATTAATATATTTACTATGAGACAGTTAATTATCACATTAAGCCTGCTGGTTGCATCCGTGGCAGGCATTTTCGGACAAACGCTGCAGATCGGGAATCTCCGCTGCGAGTATATGAAAGACCCTCTCGGCATAGACATTGCAAAGCCGCGACTGAGCTGGGAACTCACATCTGAAGTGGCAAACGCCAAGCAGACTGCCTACCGCATTTTAGTTTCGACCGACGCCACGGCGCTTGAAAACAACAAAGCAGACGCTTGGGACAGCCGCAAAATCAAAAGCAATGCGACAAACCAGATTTATTATGCAGGTAATACCCTGAAAACCAACACTTTATACTACTGGAAAGTGCAGGTTTGGGACGAGAAAGGCAAGGCTTCGGAATGGAGTCCGGTAGCCCGTTTCCTTGTCGGGCCGCTCACTGCATCCGACTGGAAAGGCGTATGGATAGGCGAGAAAACGACGCCCGTACAGCCCGAAGATCAATATTATCAGCCTGTTGGCTATCGTTCCGTACAGGAAACAGCTGATAATGTGCAAAAAACAGTCATCATTGACCTTGGCGGCAGCAAGTCGTTCGAGGCGGTCAAAATTTATCCGCTAAAAGGCAGGGAGAAGTCGTTTCCGCTACGTTTCACAATCGAAACCGCTGACAATGCCGATTTCAGCAACGCGCGGACGATAGCCGACGAGACGCAAAAAGACGTAACCGTGCAGTCAGCCGAATTTTATTACAAGAAACTCGGCTCTCCTGTTTTTGCACGATATATCAGGCTGACTATCAGCAAATTACCCCCTGTCATTGTTGAGCGCGGGCGCAATCGCGAAAACGAGCCGAAGAAATACGAATACGGGATAGCCGAGTTTGAAGTTTTGAATAAAGCGGAAAACATCGCGCTGAACGCCCCTGTACAGGTTTCCGACACAACTACGCTCGACTGGAAATGGGAACAGAGATGGATTACCGACGGCCACATAAAACCCTCAGATAAAAAGAATTACACCGATGTTATCCCACCCTCGCCGCTGCTGAGAAAGGAAATCACTATCGGTAAAAAAATCAAAAACGCTTTTTGGACAACGACCGCACAAGGTCTTTATGAAGCTTATATCAATGGGAAAAAGGTTGGTAATCAGAAGCTTGCACCCGAATATACCGAATACGACAGCCATTTACAGTATCAGACTTTTGAGGTAACCGACTTGCTGACGGAAGGCAAAAATGCACTTGGCGCAATGCTCGCCGACGGGTGGTTTGCAGGCGCACGCTGGGCTTATCCTAACCGAGGCAGATACGGCTATTTCCGTAAATTTATCGGGCAACTGCTTGTAAATTACGAAGATGGCTCACAAGAGATAACCGGCACCGACGGCACATGGAAGATTTGGCAGCAGGGACCTGTTCGCGAGGCGTCGAACTTCATAGGCGAGGTTTACGACGCTTCATACGAACAAAAAGGATGGGATAAAGCTGGCTACAACGACGCTGCATGGCGCAGTGTTTCGGTTTACCCCGATGAAAAGTGGAATCTCACCGCACAGCTTAACGAGCCGATAGCAGTGATCAAGGAAATCAAAGCTATATCCGTCCACAAGGTCGGTAACAACAAGTATATCTTTGATATAGGCCAAAACATGCCGGGCTGGGCGCGGCTGTCTTTGAAGTACAATCCGGGCTGCCCGCTTCGTTTCCGCTACGGCGAATACCTCTACGACGACGGCACGCTCTACACCGACAACCTGCGCGGCGCCAAGCAGATAGACCTCTATATACCTGCCGACGAGCCGTCCGTAACATACGAGCCGCGATTCACTTATCACGGCTTCAGGTTTGTTGAGGTTGAAGGACTGACCCGCGAGCCACAGGCAAGCGATCTGACAGGCATTGTGGTAGCGTCTTCATCGCCTGTGGTCAGCGATTTCACATGTTCGGACAAGTCGCTAAACCAGCTGTGGTCGAATGTGCGCTGGACGCTTTGGGGCAATTTGATTTCTATCCCTACCGACTGTCCGCAGCGCGACGAGCGCGAAGGCTGGATGGCAGACGCGCAAGTGTTCTCGCAAACTGCCGCCTATAACTTAGACATGGCAGGCTTCTATACGAAGTGGGAACGCGACATACGCGATTCGCAGCACCCCGACGGGCGGTTCACCAACATCGCCCCGCATGACGGCATTTGGCGCGACCTCTACGGAGCGCCCGGATGGGCTGACGCAGGTATTGTCATACCATGGCACGTCTATCTTAATTATAACGACAAGGAAATCATTGCCCAAAGCTTCGAATCGATGCGACGCTTCGTGGATTTCAACCACAAGCACAACCCCGACCTTATTTGGCGCAAA
>JAISTJ010000103.1 GCA_031272655.1 Tannerella sp. | reverse complement strand
CTTGCGCCCGCGCGGTCAATAACCTCTACAATCTGCTTCTCCGCCAAGCCGCCCTCTGCGCTCGTCTCGCCGAAGCCCGCCGTGAACATAATGAACGCCTTGACGCCTTTCTTTTCGGCGAGCGTAGTAACGACGTCGAGGCATGCGGCGGCAGGCACGGAAATCACCGCAAGGTCGGTCTGCGGAATATCATCCACGCTCGCATAGCATTTAAGACCCTGAACGTCAGTCTCTTTAGCATTAACGGCATACAATTCGCCCGCGAACCCGCCGTTCAGCAGGTTACGGATACAGTTCCCGCCCGGTTTGGAAGTCTTGTTCGACCCCCCAACCACAACGATACTGCGCGGATTTATCAGTTCTTTGTTTATCATAATTATTTTGCCTTCAAAAATTTGAACAAATTTACGAAATATGATAAAACAAAGATACACATTAGCGTTAAAAAAACATAAAATCGGTTGTAGCGAAAGGCGCTATGGTTTTGATTCAACGCGAAAATACGAGACAGCATTGAGGTATTTGCCTGAAGACGTGATAGCTTCGGCGCGGATTTCATATTCGCCGCAGAGGTCGGAAGTGAAGAAAGACAGGCCGATGCGCTTTCCTGCCTGAAGAGATGAGCCGGCAATGGTCTCTACGGACGGGTTCCAATATAAAGTGTGGCGAAAATCCGGCGTAAGGTCTTCTTTAGCAACGGAATCGGCATATTCGGGGAAAACAGGTTGTCCGGATTTGTAAGGGAACTCATAATCAAACAGTTGCGATTCGCTCCCAAGTCTAAATGAAGGCAGATTGCCGGTGAATGAAGTAAAAGCCACAATGCTGCTGTAAGCCTCGCCGTTAAAAGTAGTCCACCCGCCGCAAATATCCACCCGCTCAATCAAATAGGGGTTATATTCGAGGATTTTATCGTGGGAGTGGATGGGCGTCCCGTCGAGCAGCACAAGGGTATTGCCGCGATAAACGGTGTGTTCTTCGGGATTGAACATTCGAATAACTTTTTTCCCACCCACCGTATTGACCCTCAACTGGTAGATAAACTCAAAAATAGTCTCTTCGAGAGTATTGAAGCGGGTATAGTCGTCAAGCATATACGTTATGGGATTTCTCAGATGGCTGTACGGCGTTTCGCTAATCTGATTTTTCTTATTGTGTATCAGGGTATTAAGCTGTGCGGCGACATGGCGGGTTGTCATTTCTTTGCTGCTTGGGTAAATCCGCAGCGACGGCAACGTATCGGGTAGAACGCCGCAAAAAGGCGGGAGAACATCAATGCGGTATTCGGTAGGCTCATAGTGGGAGCCGACGAGGGTTGAAACTATCTGCTGACTGTTATAAATGCCTTTGGTATAGAAAGTTACGTCCGATGCGCCTTCGTCGGACAATTTGCCGTTAACATAGCGGACATCCTTGCCGACAACCGAGATATTCGGCAAAAAAGCCCCTTTGGAAGTCATTTCGGGAATGATTTTAGCGGTGATGATATGCCCTTCGTACTCCGGAAGCCATTTTACCGGCATGTTTATGATGTCAAAACGGCGCATATTAGTCTCGGGTCAAGTCGTCCGGTACGGATAATAAAAAAAAGAAAAACTAACAGGCTTTGTAAAACCTGTTAGTTTTAAGTACTTGAAACTTTGTTAATGTTAGAATTTACAAAAAAATAATTGTTGTATAAGCTCTTATTGACCAGTAATTGAACCAACCGTAAGCCAACTGCTCCAACCACATGGATTATGAGACCGTACCCTCAAAAGTGCATCAGCACCAGGTGAAGTAGCAGAAAGATAAATATTTTCATTAGGAACATCTGACGGTATTACGGTAATCGTAAAACCACCACCAACAACATCCCAATCAATTTCATCTATCTCATAATTACTGATGTATGTAAGAGCTACATAAACATTATAAGGAGAATCAGTAGCTATTAAAATTTTTGTAACTGATACATCGTTAAAAGCAGGAGGATTTGTGCAACGCAATAAAGTTGACTCCTCTGAATTAGCAGTTGCTGTAAAACAATAACTCATAGAAGACTTACTCTCGGTCGGAGTAAGATACGAACTTGATTTTATAAAAGTAAAGTTCGGGTACACCGCAAAAACATCTGTCGTTATCAAAACACCAATCAATAACGAACCAAAAAAACTAAAAAATCTTTTCATAACCGAATTGTTTAAAAATGAATAAAAATAATAACTTAAATAAATTTAACAACCTTTCCTTCAGACAAGGTTGTTAAACCTCGTCTGAAGGAAAAGGTAAAGAATTAATTGTTAATAGCCTGGATTCTGTGTTAAGCCTTGTTCTATTGCCCAATAGGGTATCGGGAATCGGTTTAAATACTCCTTGCCCGGACCGTCTGCCGGATGATCCCACCAAGCTTCGGTTGTGAACATACCCCAGCGAATGAGGTCTGTACGACGGCGCGCTTCACAGAGGAACTCTATCAACCACTCGTCGGCCAAACGGTATTTGTCGAGATTCTCAACAGTAACGGGATTCGGGTCGCCGCCGGAGGTTGTGAAGTAACGGGCGCGTATAGCATTGAGGATACCTGCCGCTTTCGCCAAATCTCCCTTGTTGAAAGCCAACTCGGCCAACATGAACTCTATTTCCGCATAACGGATAAGAGGTATGTCGGGATTGAAGCGGATAGAGTTATCGGCGTCGTTAGGAATCGGTGAAAACTTCATAATGCGCACTCCCGAATTTTCTTCGGCAAACATTGCGCCTTCCTTGCGTTCTCCGCCGTAATCCTTATCGGGGCAAAGCTGTGCAATCTGGTCAACCATCGGGATGATCTCACCGTTTTTGTATTCACGGGTACCGTCGGCTGTACAGGCTTTTCCCGTCAGCGGGTTGATAAGCTGTCCTGCGAGGAACATACCTTCATATTTACCGCCGCCATAATACAGGTAGTTCTGTTTACGGATGTCGTTATCTTCAAACTTGTCGTAGGGACAGCCAAGTTTGAACGGGCCGCCAAGGTTGCCGGTTTCATAACGGTAGTTCTTGCCGTTGATGTCCAATGAAGGAGTAAGGCAGTAACCGTTCCATGAAAGGGCTTCCTGATTGTCGAGGTAAATCATTGTGTTGTAGTGAGTTCCGTACTCCGCACGGCCTCCTTTTACTTCACGGAAGCTCTTAACGCTGGTGATACCGAAAATAAATTCCGGACTAAGCTCGTTGTTCCATCCGAAAACCGACTTGTAGTCAGGTTCGAGATAGTACTCGCCGTAAACACCATCCTTGATGTCGTTGCAAACAGCTTCGCACTCCGCATCGCGGCTCTCGCCTATGTAAGGCTTGGCGTTGAAATAGATACGTGCAAGCATTGCAGCTGCTGCGCCTTGGGTGAAATAACCGTTGAAAGCCGTATTGCTTCTTTTATACAAAACCGGGATAATCTCCTTGCAGGTTTTTTCTATAAAGTCAAATACTTCGCGGTCGGTAGCCCTCGGTTTGGCGGTAGAAGATGTGCCTTCCTGTACGTTTGCATAAAGCGACAGGCCGCCGAACTGGTCGAGACCGAGAATGTAGAGGTATGCAATAGTGGCTTTCGTCTGCGCAAGCATCCACTCTTTTGTGCCGCTCTCAAATTCGATAGCGTCAAAATTGATGTCCTGCAAGCGCTGGTAGGTATTCCAGCAAGTAGTAATACCGTTCATTATGTACTCATAGCTGTATTGGGCATAATTGCTGGTTGATGGCCCCCAATCGTGCTGATAGAGGTTCATGTAGAAACCACCGTCATACCAGTCGCCGTTACGGCTGGGCATAACCATTTCGTCAGCGGTCAAAGCATTAGGCGCCGGGAAGTAGGTCATAGGCAAATTGCCGTTGTATGACCTGAGGAAGTTAATAGGCACTGCTATAATCTGCCAAACTTTGATTTGCTCGGTTTCGACGGATGCGCTTGAAGAGCTATATACTTCTTCCGTTATTTCCGAGTAATAAATCGGTTCTATGTTACATTGCGTGAAAGCGATTGAAATAACCGCCGCCGCAAAAATTCCTTTAAATATTTTTATATTTTTCATATTGATAAACGTTTTAGAAGTTCAACTGTAATCCAAGTGCAAATGTGCGTGTCTGCGGATAAGATACGCCGTTGTCAATACCGCCTGTCCAGCCGGTAAAGTTAATTTCGGGGTTTAATCCGCTGTAACGGGATAAGCGCAGTGCATTGTTGATAGTAAAATACAACTTGGCCGATTCAATCAGCGAAGTATAGTTCTTGAGATTGAAGCGGTAACCGAGGGATACGTTTTCTATCTTTACGTATGTACCGTCTTCGAGTAAGTAATCGGTAGTCTGGGCAGGACCTGTAACGCCTGCGTTCTTTGTATAGGCGGTAAGCAATTTGTTTGAGTTACCTGCAGAACCGCTCGTAAAGCCGTTAGTGTGTTCAAAAGCATTGTAAATATCGAACTTGATGGCGCTGTTGATTTGCATCATCAGGAACCAGTTCTTGTATTCAAAATCGTTGCTCCAGCCTATAACCGCCTTAGGAACATAGTTGCCTATAAAGCGTTTTTCGCTGTCGTCAATACTTCCGCTAAGCACTTTAACGGTTTCATTTCCGTTCGCATCAGTTACGTATGCGGTGAAGTTACCGTCCTGGAAGCCTGCAAACTTGTAAAGTATGAAGCTACCGACAGTTACACCTTCCTCTAAAACGTGAACATTTCCGGCACGGCCGATATAGCCGCTGTAAACCCTGTTGGATGTACCGTCCATAGTGCCCACTTTCGTCCTGTTGTTACCAATGTTTATCTTGGTAGTCCATTGGAACTCTTTGGATGTCAAAGGATTACCGCCTAACTCAATTTCCCATCCGATATTTTCGAGGGTACCGATATTTTCATACCATGTTCCGTGCTCGCCTTTAGAGTTGTGGGTTTCAAAAATCAAACCTTCAACGTTACGGCGGAAGAAGTCCACTTTACCAAACAAACGGCGGTTGAAAAGCTCGAAGTCGAGACCGATGTTCCACTCGTGTTTCTCTTCCCATCCGAGGTTGGGGTTGATGTCGCGGCTTGTGCCGTAAGAACTTACCCATGAGCCGTCGGGTAACATCGTTTTTGAAGAAGAGGGAGTGTAAGAAACAGCTCCGTAAGTTGCAGAGAAGCCTTCGTTACCGGTAACACCGTAAGCGACACGCAGTTTGAGGTCATCAACGTGCTCGTTGAAGAAACCGATATTTTGGATAAAGTTCTCCTGCGAAATACGCCATGCGCCTGATGCCTGCCAGAAGTTACCCCAACGGTTGGCTTTTGCAAACTTAGATGAGCCTTCATGACGGATAGTACCCGAAACGATGTACTTGTCCATAAGCGAATAGTTGAATCGGCCGAAATAAGCCATCAGTTTCTGTGTGATGCCTTTGCTTGAGTTCATTTCGGGTTTCGGGTCGGAAATGTTAGGATTGTTGAGGTAAGAACCGCTTCCTATGTTCCAAACGCCTACCTGATCGAAGTCAAAACCATAGTTCTTAACGCTGAAGCTCTGGTTGTTCTGCTCAAAATAGCTGTAACCGGCTGCCGCGTTAATCCTGTGAATATCACCGAATTGACGGACAAAAGAGAAATATCCGTCCACGTTAAGCAGCTCTGTTTTTGAAAATTCGAGCAGAGCCGAACCTTTAGCCGAACGGTTTACATATTCGCCGCGCTGCAGGATTGACGGTTCATAGCGCTCATGTTCCCACTGGCGGTTTTCATAACCGAAAGTCTGGTTGTAAGAGAGACCCTCTACGGGGAGGATGTTCAACTTCAACTCTACATCGGGACGGAACCACTTGTCTAACGCCTCGTCTGTCATGTACTTAGCGTCATGGAACGGGTTACGGGCTGCCACCATACTTGTTGTGTAAGGCCAGCTTGCCGAAGGATAGTCTTCGTAAGGCGACTGGGTGGGGTTGTTGAATACGTTCATACCTGCCGTAGCCTGATTGCGCAAAGCCTGGCGATAAGTGATGTGCGTATTGATGTCGAGCCATCCGTCAAGGGTCTTGAAAGAGCCGTTGATACGGCCGCTGAAGTCCTTACGGTCATCATGCAGGATAGTGCCCTTGTTGTCTTCATACATTACCGTAGCGAAGATGCGGGCGTCCTTAGTGCCGCCGTTGAGGTTCACTACATGGCGCTGTGAAGTCGGGTTGTCGGCCAAAGAAGCGTCGTACCAGTCATAAGATCCGCCGTAATCGGTAGCTGCTGTGTTGTATTTCCTGAACTCGCTTGCGGTCAATACACGGGGCTTGCCGAAAGTGTTCTTGAAAATCGCTTCACCGGTGTAGGTAACTTTCAGTTTGCCTTCCTGGGCGTTTTTAGTGGTGATAAGGATAACGCCGCCAGTCGCGCGCGTACCATAAATAGATGCTGCAGATGCGTCTTTCAACACGTCAATTGACTGGATGTCTTCCTGTACAACCGAACGGATATCGCCGCCGGGCATACCGTCAATAACAACCAACGGGCCGGTAGAAGAGTTAATAGACGCCATACCGCGAAGCTGCAGGGTTAAATCTGAGTTCGGACTGGGGGTCTGCTGGATAACAAGGTTACTTACCTTACCGCTGAGGGCGTTACCGATAGTAGCGCCGCCAACGCCCTGAGGCAGTTCCTTGGCTGTGATAGAGGTTATTGAATTGGTAACCTGACGTTTCTCAAGTGTACCATAACCAATGACTACGACCTCGGATAGGGCAGTTTCATTGTCTTTGAGAACAATGTTGTAATTGCTCTGCTCACCTACGGTAACAGTTTTGGTTTCATAACCCAGATAAGAAATGACCAACACATCACCCGTCTTTACAGAAAGGGTGAATCTGCCGTCTTCATTAGTAGCGGTACCCATAGTCGTACCTTGAATTTGTACGCTGGCACCCATCAGTACCTCGCCTTCTGCGTCGGTAACTGTTCCAGTAATCTGGCGACTTTGCTGCTGCTCAAGGGAAGAAACGCCATTGACGTCCGCCTTAGCGGTCATTGACAAACTCCCGAACAATGCAAAGCAGATTACACTACAATAAAATTTGTTTTTCCTGTTCATAAATAATGAATTTGATTAATAAATATTGCTTAAATGCACTGCAAAGATAGGGGTTTTTTGTTAAAATAAAAAAAATACGTAAAATTTTCTGTTTTTTTTTATGTTAAAAAACACACTTAGCCCATCAATTCAAGGTTCTAAACAATGAAAAATTCTCTTAATTCTTAATTTTTAATTTTTAATTCTCTTAATTCTTAATTCTCTTAATTCTCTTAATTCTTAATTCTTAATTCTCAATTCTCAATTCTCAATTCTCTTAATTCTTAATTCTTAATTTGTTAACTAGTGTCCCAACTATGCCCCCCAGTTCTCCCGATCAAGGTTACGGTAATTAA
>JAISTJ010000096.1 GCA_031272655.1 Tannerella sp. | reverse complement strand
TCGACCGCGAAATTAATCTCGTCTATAATAGCTGCTATCTCAATGACGAAAGCGTCGAACTCGCATTTATGCAGGTCTTTGGCAAGCGCCGCCTCTATCGCCCCGTGTTTCTCTCGTATCACGCTCTGCAAACGCAGCAGCTGCGCCTTGCGAAACGCCGTGTCGCGCGTCCCGCCTCCAACGCAAAACGCTCTCTGTCTTGCAATTATCTCTCTATATTGTAACATTAAAATGTATTATAATTGAAAAAAACTCTCACAAAGATAATAATTTTTTTATATTTGCAGCAAAAAAACATCAAATGACAAAGAAATTTCATGTATCGCTCTTGGGCTGGGTCGCAATTGCTATCGCTTGCGGAATATTATTCGGTCAATTTTTGCCTGCCGCTGTGGCTCGCGTGTTCGTAACTTTCAATTCATTGTTCGGTAACTTCCTTTCGTTTGCTATTCCCCTGATTATATTGGGATTAGTAGCTCCTGCAATCGGGGAATTGGGCAAAGGAGCGGGTAAGCTGCTAATAATCACGGCGTTAATAGCTTACGGCTCAACGCTTTTTTCGGGTTTTTTTACGTATTTTTCGGGGAGTGCGGTTTTTCCAGAAATTATCACGGAAAATCCGGAGCTTGCCGCGCTTGAAAATCCAGAACATTTTATGCTGAAGCCGTTTTTCACCGTCCAAATGCCACCATTGATGGACATAATGACGTCTCTGTTGCTGGCATTCGTCATCGGACTTGGCATAACAATTATCAAGGGCGAAACTTTACAGCTGTGTATCAAGGATTTCCGCGACATTATAATGTTGCTGATAAGAAAAGCGATTATTCCGTTGCTGCCGCTTCATATTTTCGGTATCTTCCTGAATATCACCGTCAGCGGGCAGGTTGCGGCTATTATCTTAATGTTTGTCAAGGTGATAGCGTTTATTTTCATACTTCATATATTGCTGTTGGTGATACAGTTCACTTTGGCGGGCATTATCAGCGGGAAAAATCCGTTCAAGCTGCTTAAAAACATGCTTCCGGCATACCTGACCGCTTTGGGAACGCAATCGTCGGCCGCAACAATACCGGTTACGCTTGGGCAGGTATTGAAGAACGGCGTGCGAGAGAACATTGCCGTTTTCACCGTGCCATTGTGCGCGACGATTCATTTAGCCGGCAGCACGATGAAGATTGTGGCGTGCGCGATGGCAATTATGCTGATGGCAGGAGAGGCCGTAACCCTTACCGATTACTGCGGATTCATCATGATGCTCGGCGTGGTGATGGTTGCGGCGCCGGGGGTGCCGGGAGGGGCTATCATGGCGGCGCTCGGGATTCTCGGCAGCATGCTTGGCTTCAACGAGACGCTTCAAGCGCTGATGATTGCCCTGTATATAGCGATGGACAGCTTCGGAACGGCATGTAACGTTACCGGCGACGGCGCTATTGCAGTCGTTGTAGATAAGATTGCAAAACAGTAACTTTACTTCGCTTCCCTGATGGTTTTATAGGGTATGCCCTCGTTCCATTTCGGGAAATAGCCGTCGTTGGCGAGGCGGAGACCTATGCCGTAAAGCAGGTAAACGTCCTGAAGCGAGCCTGAAACGTCCCACCAGTCGTGGTATTCGTCGCTTGGCTGGTGATAAGTATTTAATACTCCGTATTTTGCGATATGCGCTTTCACTGCTTCGGGATTGATATAATCGCCGCCGCCTTTGGCGAGAACGACCGGAACGCCGCCTTTGGCAAAGTTGAAATGGTCGGAACGGAAATAGCCGCCTGCGGTTGAGGCCTTGGCAATCTTCACTACCCTACCCTGCGCCGCAGCGGTTTCTATTACATATTTATCCGTTTCGGAGTCGCCTGCGGCATCAAGGATAACGTCGTGCGAAGCGGGTTTATGTCCGTAAACGTCCATGTTCAGGTCTATAACCGTCTTATTAAGAGGGAAAAGCGGATGTTGAACATAATATTCCGAGCCGAGAAGTCCCTGTTCTTCAGCGGTTACCGAAAGGAAGACTATTGAGCGGCGGGGTCTTTCGGGCAGCTGTACGAAACGACGGGCAAGGACGAAAAGCCCTGCCACGCCGGAAGCATTGTCATCGGCGCCGTTATAGATGCTGTCGCCGTCAACGGGCGCTCCTATGCCGATATGATCCCAGTGAGCCGTATAAATGATGTATTCGTCTTTGAGGTCGGTTCCGGGAAGGATGCCGACAACGTTTTTGGAAACGCCCTCTGTCAAGTCATTGTTTGTTTCAATCGTAGTAGTAACGCCGAGCGGGATGTATTTGAAGCCCTTCTTTTTGGCCGATGAAATCGCGTTTTCGTAAGAGACGCCCGATATTTCAAACAGTTTTTTAGCCGATTCGCCGGTAATCCAGCCGTTGAGGGGCACGTTTTCTTTGTTGCCTGTAGGCGAAAGCAACGTGAGGACAGCGTTTTGCCTGCCATTCTGGACAACGCTCCAACCGTAGGAAGCAGGCTCGGTGTCGTGTATCAGCAGTATGCCCGCCGCACCCTGTCGGCCGGCTTCTTCAAACTTGTACGTCCATCGCCCGTAATAAGTCATGTACTTGCCCCTGAAGAGGTTATCATCGTAATAGCCCGGATCGTTGATGAGGCAGACAACTATTTTTCCCTTAACGTCAAGCCCTTCGTAGTCGTTCCATCCGTACTCCGGCGCGTTGATGCCGAAGCCCGCGAAAACCAATTCGGCGTTGATTTTCTGCTTTTTTTCGGCTCTAAGCGTCCAAATTACGATGTCATCCATATACTTAAGGGTCAGCTTGCCTTTCTTTCCCTTGAGATTCACCGCGTTACCCTTGATATTCGTTTTGACGGCAAGGAGAGGCACGTCCTGAAAATAGCTCCCGTTGACGGGTTGCAGTCCGATTTCCTTGTATTTATCGGCTATATACTTGACCGTCATGTCGTCATACTTGGTGAGCGGCATGCGTCCGGCATATTTATCGGAGCCGAGTTCGCGGGTGTTGTCCCTGAACAGTTGCTCGTCGGTTACCCCGTCTTTGAAAGACGATTCGGTAGATTGTCCTGCAAGGGGACTTTGCGCCTCAATTTCCGCTGCAATAAACGGAATAAGCGCCAACAATGCCAATACTTTTTTTCTCATACAATTATTATTTTATAAGATTCATAAATTCTTCGCGGGTCTTTGCTTGCTGAAACGAGCCGGTGAAATCGGACGTTGTTGTCAGCGAGTTTTGTTTTTGAACGCCTCGCATCTGCATACATAGATGCTGCGCTTCTATTATCACCATCACCCCCAACGGGTTGAGTGTCTGTTGAATACATTCTTTTATCTGGAGCGTCAGGCGTTCCTGTATCTGCAGCCGGCGCGAAAAAATGTCCACTACACGCGGGATTTTGCTCAAACCGGTGATGTATTTTCGCGGAATATATGCAACATGTACTTTGCCAAAAAAAGGCAGAATGTGATGCTCACAAAGCGAAAAGAAGTCTATATCCTTGACTATCACCATCTGCTTATAATCTTCTTCAAGGAACATCGCCGACTGAAGCTCCGCCACAGGATCCTGATTATAGCCCTGAAGCATGAACTGCATCGCTTTGGCTATGCGGTCGGGCGATTTTTTCAGCCCTTCGCGCTCGGGATCCTCTCCAAGGATACGGATAATATCCTTATAATGAGTTGATAATCTGTCAGTTATATCCGGATCAAAAGTGATTAATTTCATTTATATTTATGATGAAAAACCAATAGAAACTTAAACAAAATTCAAACTTGAAACCTCAGTCCAAAGGCAACCTGATGTCGTCTTCTATTATGAAAATTTCATTTTTAATTTGCGGGAAAGTTGAGCGTAAATCCCTAAGCATCAATGATGCTTCTTCAAATGAGCGATAATTGCCAACGTGCAGTTTCCAGAACGGGGCGTTGAAAGTAACGTATGTGGCAATATCCTGATACAATTCTTTGATTTTTGTTTGGAGTTTGAAAGCTTCTGCGCGTGAAGTGCGCTGATTATTACCCGAATAGACCTGCACGCGGTAACCTTGCGTTACAAGGAATGTTTTGCCGTTCACAACGTCAATATTTTCGCTGTCTATGCGGGTTCCGACAAGTTTTTTAAGTGCATTGGACTGGTGCACGACAACCTTACCCTCTCCTGATTTTGGCGTTTTATCAAACGAATCAAAAATAGAAAACAAAGGAGACTGAGCCGAAACGTACCCTAATCCGCCTGCAAACAGTAATATATTGATAATCAGTCGCTTCATTTGAAATATTAATTTAAATTTATATGAACCTTAACAAGGTTTTGAACCTTGTTAAGGTAAATTCTCAAATCAATCGAAAGCGGCGATAATAGGCAAGAACTTGTCCACGCCGAGCGAGGCGCCGCCAATAAGACCGCCGTCAACGTCGGAGTTGGCGAACAGTTCGGCTGCGTTGTCCTTGTTGCAGCTGCCACCATAGAGTATCGATGTGGCTTCGGCAACCTCCGCGCCGTATTTGGCGGCGATGAGACGACGGATGTGAGCATGTATCTCCTGCGCTTGAGCTGCGGTTGCTGTCTTGCCTGTACCGATAGCCCAGACCGGCTCGTAGGCAAGCACGAGCTTGCCGAAATCCTCTGCCGACAAGTCGAAGAGGGATTCTTTAATCTGCGCCTCTACGACCTCGAAATGCTTACACGCCTCGCGCTCTGCAAGAACTTCGCCTATGCAGAAAATGGGCGTCAGCGAGTTTGCCAAAGCCAGCAACGTTTTCTCCTTCAGGATGGCAGGCGTCTCGTGATAGTACTGACGGCGCTCGGAGTGTCCGATGATGACGTACTTGGCGCCGGTGGAGGCAATCATAGCCGCCGACACCTCGCCGGTGTATGCGCCCTTGTCTTTGTCGGCGCAGTTCTGCGCGGCGACGCCGATTATACTGCCCTCTACGGCTGCCGCCACGCCCGTCAAATGCGTAAATGGCACGCCTACAACGACGTCGCAGTTCGTTTTCTTACTCTTAAGCGCCTCTTTCAACCCTGCGGCGAGCGCCAAACCTTCGGAAACCGTTGTATTCATCTTCCAGTTCCCGGCAACAATCTTTTTTCTCATTTTCTTAAAAATTTATAATCATATATCCAAACGAGCAACAAAGGTACAACAAAACTTAATATTACCCAAATCCACGGGCTTTTTTTTGCAGGCGCCTCGCTTTCGGACGGATGCAGAAGCCGCTCTGTAACAGCGCTTACGGTCTCGTCCGACGGTATGTGGCGATAGTGCCATTTTGCAATTACGACGCCTGAACGGAGCAACAGCAAGCCCGGATTGGAGCGTATCATGGTTTTGAGAGTTACATCGTCGGCGGTCAGAAACGGGTACTCGGCGCCGGTGTTGTTCACCCACTCGGAGACGATGTCTTCCGATGACGATGTAACACAGTAAAAATCAATGTTATGTTCTTTTGAGTATTCGTAAACGTCTATTATCTCGTCTATATTGCGGTCGCTCGCTTTGTTAAGGTAGGGCGACACGAGCAGGAACACAGTCTCGCCCTCTGCAAGCAACTTGTCCGCGATATTATTGCCTTGATTATCATAAAGTTCAAACGACAATATCGGCGGGGTGTAGCCTTTCTTAATCAACTTCGCATCCTTATAAGTCCATGTTGAGTCCACCTCTGCAAGCTCGCTAATCGAAAAAGCCCGTTCCTTACCGTCTTTTGAAGTGTAAATATACTCCATGACGTCTTGCGGGGCGTCAGGCGGGATTGACATGTTTTGAGGTATGCTTGAGCCGATTTTGTACGGACGAAAGTCGGTGATTGGCAGGTTGTAATAGTTCCAATACGAGAATCCGAGCGAGAAGATATAGGCGAAGAGCGCCACAAACCAGTAGGAGTGGTGAGAGTAAAGCGGCGTCATGTTCTTATACCATTTAAATACTGCTACGGAAGCGGGCAGCAGAACAAGCGCGTTCTTGAAGAAGGTCTGCCAGTTGGTGATTATCAGCGCATCGCCGAAGCAACCGCAGTCGTGAACGGGGTTGTAGATAGCCAAGTAAAGCGTCAGAAGCGTCATGAACGACATGAAGAGCAGCATCACCCAGGTTGTTATGCGACGATAGACGCCTGCGAGAATACAGACGCCAAGCACAAACTCGAGCGACGAGAGGTTGATTGAGCCGAACAGAGCGATGGGTTCGAGCGACGACAGCCCGAAAGCCTTGAAATAATCGTCTAACTTTAAAGCGCCGCCTACAGGGTCGATGTCTTTCACTGTGCCGGAAAAGATGAACGTCGCGGAGAGGATGAAGCGACAAAACTCTGTCAGTATTTTAATTTTCCTCATCGCAAGTAAGTTTTATAAGTCCGAACAGCGCATAGTTTATAATATCCTGATAATTAGCGTCTATGCCTTCGCTAATCTCTACCTGACCTTCGTTGTTCTCTATCTCTTTGATGCGGTTTAACTTGGTAAGTATCAGGTCGGTATAGGAACTGACGCGCATCAGACGCCATGCTTCGTCGTAGTCATGGTTCTTGGCGTACATAAGTTCCTTTGTTTCAGTGATATACTTGTCGTAGAGTTCTAACGCCCGTGCTGCTGTGATATCAACCCCGTCGGCGAAGCCGAGCGCAAGCTGTATCAGTCCGATGACGCCATAATTGACCAAGCCTATAAACTCAGGCGTAATACCCTCGTTTATAAGGCTTTGTTTTTTGATTTCAATACTGCGAATACGTTTTGCCTTGATTAGCAACTGGTCGGTGATGGAAGAAGGTCGCATGATACGCCATGATGCGCCATAGTCGCGCAACTTTTTCTCGTATATCCCTTTACAGAGGGCTATTACCGTATCAAATTGTTGCTTAGTATCTGACATACATTACGAGCACCTGATTTTTTGACCTATTTTGAGAATGGTGTTGTTGCTTATATTATTCAGTTCACACAGTTTTTCAACAGTTGTATTGTATTTTTGGGCGATATTGAATAACGTCTCGCCCGACTTGATGCTGTGATAGACGACATTATCGGTAGCGGATGCTTGGGATGTTGCATCGGCAACCGGCACTTCAATCTTTTTCCCTTCCGAAGCCTGTTTTTTCGCGTTCGAAGCCGATGAAACGGCCGCAGCGGTCTTATTGTCGGCAGGAGTTTGTTTTACTGCATTAGCCGTCGCCTCAACGGTTACCTGCTTTGCGCGGAACTGAATAGACTGACCTATAGACAGTTTTGAAGTTTTAGTAATACCGTTTATCCGGCACAGTTCGTCAACCGAAGTGCCGTATTTACGTGCTATCTGGCTTAGCGTTTCGCCGCTTTTGACGCGGTGAACGGCAAGCGAGTTAGGCGAAGTGGCATAAAGGTTGCTCTTTTTGCCGTTAATTTTTATGTTTGTAAACGTGTATTCGTCCCTGTGAGGCGTACCGTTTTGAAAGTCAATTAATTCTTCGGGGTTAATATCCTTGCCGAGGAAGCGGGTTTCAAAATGCAGGTGGGATCCGGTTGAACGTCCTGTACGCCCGCCGAGGCCTATCACCTGACCGGCTTTAACTACCTGATTTGCATCAACAAGAAACTTTGAAAGATGACCATAAACCGTTTCCAGACCGTTCGGATGGCGCAGCACGAGGTAGTAGCCGTAGCCGCGTCTCTCGTAGCTCTTGATGCGCACTTTGCCGTCAAAAGCGGCTCTTACGGTATCGCCGGTTTCAAGGTCAAGGTCTGTGCCGCGGTGCATTCGGCGGCGACGGGGTCCGTATTTAGACGTAACTTTAGTAAAATTATCAACAGGCATAACGAACGAGCGACAGTCAATAGTGTAAGAATCAGGCATATCAATCTTTAAATAATCCGAAGGATTGACGCGGATAGTGTCCCAGTTTGACTGATAAAGTTCATCAGCCGGAAACATCAGGTTTTCCCTGCTCATCAGCCTGTTATACTCTTCAAGCTTGGCTATCGCCAGTTCATCGGTAGCAACCTGCGCAGGAGCGACAACCTTCGCCATAAGTTCCGAAGCCTGTTTATCAATCAGCGCAATGTTTGCCGAGGCGGACTGCTCTGCCGCCTTGCGTACTTTCTTCTGACTAACTGCGTCCGTATGAAAAAACAGCGCCATACAGCAGCTTGTCAGCATAATGTATTTTATCTTCATATTAAGACAGTAAATTTTAATTTTTTTAATTGCTCACATTAATCATTATCACAATGGGATTAGTTCGTGTTAAGCGGTTTTCTCCCAAGTTGCGCCGCAAAGTTAAAACTTTATTTTTTATTTTCCAAAAAAAATCCTACTTTATTTGATTTTTTAAGATTTTTTGTATAAAAGTGCGCTTATTTCGTAGATAATCTTTATCTTTGACGGGAAATTCAAACTTGTTGATGGAAAACTTATGATAAACTATTGTACGCGGGTAGAAATCCCGTCATCGCCTTATAAGATTGATTATAAGGACGATATAATGCTAATAGGGTCTTGTTTCGCCGAAAATATCGGCGTGAAGATGGAAGAAATGATGTTCAGGGCGCTCAAGAACCCTTTTGGCGTCCTCTATAACCCGTCATCTGTGGCAAATGCCTGTATTCATCTGGCTAATCCGAAGCCTTTCACGACCGGCGATTTGTTTCTGTATAACGAAATGTATAACAGTTTCATGCACAGCAGCAAGTTTTCACATGCTGATCGTGATGAATGTTTGCGCCTGATAAACAGCTCTTTAACAGAATCGGCAAAAAGGTTTGCAAGTATTAATCACTTGATAATCACCTTTGGAACGGCTTATGTTTACAAACTTAAAAGTACAGGTCAAACGGTAGCCAACTGCCATAAGCTTCCTGCGGCGCAATTCATACGCGAGCGGTTGACGACGGACGAGATTGTTGATGAATGGTCGTCATTACTCTGTAAGCTATTGAGTATCAATGCCTCGATGAAAGTGATTTTTACTGTCAGTCCGATACGCCATTTCCGCGACGGGGCGCATCTCAATCAGGTTAGCAAGGCCACGTTGCTGCTTGCCGTGCAGTCGCTGTGCGAAAAATTCCCGGACACAGCGACATATTTTCCCGCTTACGAACTGATGATGGATGAACTGCGCGATTACCGTTTTTATGCCGATGACATGCTTCATCCTTCGCCTGTCGCGATTGATTACATTTGGGAAAGGTTCTGCGAAACATACATGGAACCTTCAACCCGCGAAACAATCCGGGAAGCGCTTGATTTAAGTAAAATGCTGAATCACAGGCCATTAAATACCTCGTCCGTATTGTATAAGCAATTTTTAACTGAAACTATGTTAAAAACAGAACGTTTTCGTGAGAAATACCCGTATATTTGCATCCCGAATGAGATATACAAATGTTGAAATAAGTAAGATTCTTGATGCGAAGAGCGAGATAAAGCGGGAGTATGTAATAAGGCAGCTGCTGACTGACAGTCGCGCGTTGTCGTTTCCGGAGACTACCATGTTCTTCGCGCTGAAAACCAAGACTAATGACGGTCACAGGTATATAGGTGATTTATACGGTCTTGGCGTCAGGAATTTTGTTGTGTCTGCCGACAGTCAGGAGTATCATGAGATGACGGACGCCAATTTCATCATCCAGAAAGATGTTTTAAGAGCATTGCAGCGTATAGCGGCTCATCACCGCAAGCTTTTCTCTTATCCTGTCATCGGCATCACCGGTAGCAACGGCAAGACGGTTGTTAAAGAGTTGCTTTATCAGCTTTTGCACAATGATTTCAACATTGTCCGTTCGCCTCGCAGTTACAACTCACAGATCGGCGTGCCGCTGTCGGTCTGGGAAATGGACGAACGCCATAATCTTGCTATTTTTGAAGCCGGCATCTCGCTGCCGAACGAAATGGACAGGCTGCGGCATATCATAGCGCCGACCATCGGAGTCATCACTAATATAGGCGAAGCTCATCAAAAAAATTTCAGGTCGAAAGAAGATAAATGCCGCGAGAAATTATCGCTTTTCGCTGATAGTCAAGTGATTATATATAACGCTGATGATGAGATAGTTAGCAGCGTTCTTGAGAGTTCTTTTTTCTCGCACAAGATACTCGGATGGAGCCGCAAGAATCCCGATGCGGCGCTTTTTGTCGAATCCATCGAGAAAAATGACGCCTTCTCCACGCTGAGATGCAAAACGATGGGGATAACGCATGATTACGTTGTTCCATTCACCGACGACGCTTTTATTGAAGATGTAATTCACTGTCTTGCAGTGATTTTCTACCTTAAGCCTTCCGAAATGATGAAGAAAGATGAGGCGTTCCGCACGCTTGAACCTGTCGCGATGAGGCTTGAGGTGAAAGATGGCATTGAAGGATGCCAGCTGATCAACGACACTTACAATTCGGATATCAACTCGCTTGCGATAGCGCTTGATTTTCAGCAAAGCAGGCGAGCAGACCGCGATCTGCGCAACACGGTTATTTTGTCGGATATTTTGCAGTCGGGTATCTGGCCTGAATACCTCTACGGCAGGGTCGCGGAACTTATGCGCATCAAAAAAACAGACCGGCTTATTGGAATCGGCAAGGATATAAGCAGTTGCGCGAAGTCATTTAAGGGCGTTAGGGAGAAGGTTTTTTACGCTTCAACCGACGATTTCATCAAGGCTTTCCGACATTCAATGTTTCATAATGAGATGATTCTCATCAAAGGCTCGCGCTCGTTTCACTTTGAAAAAATCACCGAACTGTTTGAAAAAAAGGCGCATGAGACGATTTTGGAAGTCAATCTCGACGCTATTATCCATAACTACAACTATTTCCGTTCATTGCTGAAACCTTCGACCAAAATTATTTGTATGATAAAGGCATTCGGGTACGGGGTTGGGGCTTACGAATTAGCAAAAACGCTTCAGGATCACCGATGCGACTATCTTGCAGTCGCAGTTGCGGACGAGGGCGCGGCGCTGCGGAAAGAAGGCATTTCGCTCCCGATAATAGTGATGAATCCGGAAATGAGCAGCTTCAACCTGCTTTTTGAATACCGGCTTGAGCCTGAAGTGTATAACTTCCGCTTGCTGAACGCGCTGGTTAAAGAGACTCGACAGCGCGGAATAACTGGGTTTCCCGTTCATATTAAGATAGATACGGGTATGCACCGGCTTGGTTTCGAGGCCGGCGAGATACCGGAAATGTGCCGGCTGCTTCACAACCAGAACGGCATAGCCGCTAATTCCGTTTTTACGCATCTTGCTTGTAGCGACGACCATGTGCAGGACAAGTTTACGCTGCATCAATTGGCAGTTTTCGAGTCATGCGCCAATGAGATTGAAGAAACTCTCGGCGTCAAACTGCTAAAACATGCGCTCAACTCCGCAGGTATCGAACGGTTTACCAAATACCAGTACGACATGGTGCGCCTCGGTATTTCGCTGTACGGGATAAGCCTTTCGGACACGAATTCATCGGGAAAACTACAATGTGTTTGCCGCCTTAAGACCGTGATTTTACAGGTAAGGGATGTTAAAAAAGACGAATCCATCGGATATGGTCGCCGTACTGTTGTTCGCCGGAACTCGCGTATCGCCGTTATTCCGATAGGTTATGCCGACGGTTTAGACCGCAAGTTGAGCAATGGCGTCGGGGAAGTGCTGATAGGCGGCGTCCGCTGCCCGATTGTCGGCAATATCTGCATGGACGCCTGTATGGTTGATATTACTGGTACGGATGCGAAAGAAGGCGATACGGTTATCGTTTTCAACGATGTTTTGACGGTAGAAGAGCTTGCCGCTAAAACCGGCACGATTCCATACGAAATCCTGACGTCGGTTTCTTCCCGCGTCAAAAGGGTTTATTACCGAGAATAGTTTAAAATCCCCGTGCGAACATTTTCCAGAACTCATCGCCGAGTTCCTGCCAACGCAAAATGGCGGCGCCGGCAAAGTCGGACGTGTAGTTTGTCAGGTATTCCCTTGCCGCTTCCTCACCTTTAGTTTCTTTGAGTTTAGTATAAATCTGTTCTACAAAAGGTATATCAGTTTGTCCTTTTTCATCGAAATGAGCGAGTGCGGACTGCAGTTTGTCGCGCGTCATCCCCCAACGGACGGTTGCGAGTTTGTTAGTGCGGCGGAACTTCCAAACAACGGCGTCTTCGCGATAGCGGCGCTGGCCGCAGATATTGAAACATTCCGGCAGCTTGGTCGTACCGCAGAAAATCGGGATGCGGGGCGACTGTCCGGGGTTGTCGAGCGACATCCAGACAATGCCACCTATATCATCCGGCAAGCCGTCACGAAGCTGGATAACAGTCGAATACGAGCATTGAGGAACGGCAACCAAACGGTACCGCGTAACAGCTTCCGGTTTCAGCGCATTAAGCATTTCAATCATATCCATTCCCATCCACGGATTGGCCGAAGGGCTGGTGATCTCTTCCGGAGCGCTGCCGTCGCGCGGATGGGTCATAACTTTCAGATTCTTAGTCATATCCCATTGCGTTCCTTCGTAAGTCTGTCGCAGATAATTGATTACATCCGAAACGCTGACGGACTTTTCCGGTTTGACGCTGAAAGGCAGCTCTTCGGCATCGTAAGAGAGGTTGAGCGAAGGGGCTAAAGTGCTAAGTATGAAGTACTCACGTATATTAAATGCTTTATCCGTACCTCCATACGCTTTCCAGAAGCAGAAAGGCTGCTTTCCGTCCCAGTATCCGAGCTTTTTGGCAACCTCAAACACGTTTTCCGAAGCCATATAACGGTCTTTATCTTTCAGATCAATAGATGAAATGCGCGGAATATTCGCCGAGACGCCTACATGGTCATCGGGTATGCGGACGGCAGCCCACACGCCGCCGATCTTATCTTTGCCCTCGCCGAAAACTTCAAAATGCCAAACCTCCTTTGGGTCGGCAACGGTGAGACATTCGCCCCAGTCGGCATAGCCGTATTTGGCGATAAGTTCACCCATCAGGCGTATCGCCTCACGGGCGGTAGTGCACCTTTCGAGCGCTATCCGCTCCAATTCTTCAATCATAAACATGCCGTTAGGGTTGATGAGTTCGCGCCGTCCGGAAATAGTCGTCTCGCCGATGCCAAGGCGCTTCTCGTTAAGGCACGGGTACGATGTATTGAGAAACCTGTAAGTGGCGCGCGCCTGCGGGATCGCGCCTTTCACTACGCGGTCGGTGCGGTCATCGGCAAACTCCGTGTGCATCAGGCCGTCGTAGATATTTGTAACCGTGTCGCGCTCATACTTTTGCGCCGGCACAATGTTCATCCATGTGCGGTAGTTGCCGTCGCATGTATGGCTTGTTATAACCGACCCGTCGGCGGAAGCGCGCTTCCCGACCATGATGCTTGTACAGCTTTCGGGATTAGCTTTAGCCTCCGAATATTCAATCTCCTGAGCGACAATCGCTCCCCAAAACCCTAATCCAAGGGCGACAGTAAAAAATATTTTGTTCATCATCAATAAGTTTTATCGCCACAAAGATAACTATTTTAATGAAAATCTTTGCATTTTAATTCTTAATTATTAATTCTTAAGTGTATGCAGCCTTTGATTTCAAGGTAGTATTTTTATACTTGCTCGTTGGTTTTGCTTTCGACATGTTTTTGAGTGAGAAGAAATTAATGGATAAAATTTTCCGGAAACATATTGCTTGTCTCAAAAAATCGCTATCTTTGCGCTGTTATTTGACGCGCGCAGACGTTGGTAAATAACTGATAATTAGAGCAATATATGCTGAAAGAGAACGACAGAACAGAACTTAAGGAATGCCTGACGCCCGAACTGGAAAAGGAGGCGGTGGCAATGCTTAACGCCAAAGGTGGACACATCTATATTGGCGTTAAGGACGATGGCTCTGTCGCAGGCGTTCAAAACCCCGATGAACTGCAACTGAAAATCAAAGACCGGTTGATTAACAACATCCGCCCAAGCATTATGGGGCTGTTTGAGGTTGACTGTAAGGAGATTGACGGCAAAGACGTTGTGGTGGTGGGGCTTGCGAGCGGCATTGCCCAGCCGTATTACATC
>JAISTJ010000164.1 GCA_031272655.1 Tannerella sp. | reverse complement strand
TATCGCGGTAAATCTGCACTAACTCTTCTTTGGTGAAATTTTTAGAGGCAAGTTCCTCTTTCACCGTTTTTTTGTACTTGTTGACGGGGATGGGCGAGAACTTCACCTCGCCTGCCTTCCGCACGTCAGAAGGATTGATATACTGACTTTTTGGCATAAAAAAAATATAATTTTTAATTTGTATTCTGCCTGCAAAATTACACTTTTTATTTATAATATGATGATTTTTTGCTAAAAAAACACTTTATAATAAATTCAGGATAATTCCAACATTCTTTTTATAGGCTTAACTGCCTGAATTCGAATAGATTCATCAATTTTTATTTCAGGCTGTTCGTCCCGCAAACACAAATATAGTTTTTCTATCGTGTTGAGTCTCATGAAGTTACACTCATTGCAAGCGCAGGTACTGTCGTTCGGCGGCGCAGGAATGAACGTTTTATCCGGACATTGCAGCCTCATTTTGTGGATGATACCGCTTTCAGTGGCAACTATAAACTCCTTTCCGGAAGACACGGCTGTGTGGTTCAGCAGCGCAGACGTGGAGCCGATGAAATCGGCTACCATGAGTATCGGCTGCTTACATTCGGGATGTGCAAGCAGTTCGGCTTCGGGATATATCTCTTTGAGTTTCAGGATTTTCTCTAAAGAAAACTGCTCATGAACATGGCACGCGCCGTTCCAGAGAAGCATTGAGCGCCCTGTTATACTGTTGATATAATTGCCGAGATTGCGGTCGGGGCCGAATATCAGATTGGCGTCATGCGGGAACGAATCAACTATCTTGCGCGCATTGGTGGACGTTACAACCACATCCGTCAACGCCTTGACTGCGGCTGTTGTATTTACATACGAAATAACCTGATAATCAGGATGTTGATGAACAAAAGAGGCGAATTCATCGGCAGGACAACTGTCCGCAAGTGAGCATCCTGCAGCGGCGTCCGGAATCAGCACTTTCTTTTCAGGTGAAAGAATTTTAGCCGTTTCACCCATAAAATGCACTCCGCACAAAACAATAATATCGGCTTCGGTCTTTGCAGCCCATTGCGCCAACGCCAAACTGTCGCCGACATAATCAGCAACATCCTGAATATCAGACGTTTGATAATAATGCGCCATTATTACAGCGTTTTTTTCGCGGCGCAAACGATTTATCTCATGAAGAAAATCCATACCTTGAAATAAAATTTTTCCGCAAAATTACGGATTATTATCGGAATAAATGTAAATTTGCAGCAAAAAAATTAATCCGTTTACAACCATGTTCAGAAAGCTATTGACTTTTATGCTGTTAGCTGTTTTGCTTACCGCATGTGCGCAACGTAAAGCGCAGTATATCATTGAGTTTGATACTACAAAAGAAGTGTCAGGCAAGAAGTTTGCCATTGCCGACATCACCCCCGGACTGCCTGCCGACTGGGACGATTACAACTACGTAGTCCTTGAGTTCAGGATCACGACCTCGCAGCGTTTTTACATCGGCTTCACAACAGCCGACGGTTACAACGAACTGCGCATCATGAGCTACACGCCGAATGCGTGGAACAAGCTCGCCATTCCTTTGAAGTTCTATCGCGAGTTGCCCGGCTCGGCCGTAGATCTGGCTGCCACCTACAACCAACCGCGCTATACGGGTTGGATAAACCTCGGCGTAGGCAAGCGAAACCCGCTTCACAACGTTGATTCGATAGGTATAAGGATGAGAATGCCTATCGGGAACCCGACTTTTGAAATTCGCTCCATCGCTTTGGCGAAAGATGATCCGGGCGATAAATATCTTGGCGAGAAACCCGTTGTGGATGAGTTCGGGCAATGGAATCTCGGCGAATGGGAGGGCAAAATCCATTCTCTCGAACAGTTGCAAAACGAGTGGAAAGCCGAAGATTCACAGCCGGTTACGACCGATGGGTTCAATTATTCGCAATACGGCGGCTACAAACAGGCGCGGGTGAAAGCTACCGGCTTTTTCCGCACGGAAAAAATTGACGGCAGGTGGTGGTTTGTTGACCCAGAAGGCTATTTGTTCCTGTCGGTTGGCGTGGATTGCGTTCATCCGGGCGGCGGTGGCATGGCTCGCGACGTGGACAAGAGGGAAGGCATGTTCAAAGAACTGCCGCCCGACTCACTGCTCTACACTCGCTACGGACGCGGCAGACGGATGGTTTCTTTCGGCACATGGAACCTCTACCGCCGTTACGGCAACGACTACCGCAAACAGGCTAACAACAACATTATCAACAGGATGACACGCTGGGGGCTGAACACTATCGCCAACTGGTCAAGCGGCGAAGTGATGGCTCTTAACCGCAAAGCGTTTATCCTTCAGCTTCAAAACATTGGCATTGACGACGGCTTGATGGGACTTACCGATATTTATGACAAAGATCTCAATTCGCGAATAGAAAACTCTGTAAAAGAGTTTGTTACGCCTCAAAAAGACAACCCTTGGTTGATAGGTTATTTTATCGGCAACGAACCGGCATGGCTCGGGCAGGAAACGCGCCTCTGCGACATGATTCTCAAAGGCCCTGACCGCGCCATTAAAACAGCTCTTGAAAGTCATCTTAAAACTTCCGGCGATACTCCCGAAATCCGTAAACAGTTCATTTTCAGCACATTTGACGAGTTCATTGCAACAATCAACCGTCATTTGAAAAAATACGATCCTAACCATCTGAATATGGGAATCCGGTTTGGCAACGGACATCTCGATCCTGCTATCCATAAGATTTGTAAAGAACATTTCGATGTTTTCAGTTTCAACTGCTATGACCTGCGGCCGAATGTAGAAATGATGGATAAAACACTTGAAATCACAGGATTACCTATGATTATCGGCGAATATCATTTCGGGACTGTTGACCGGGGCATGGCACAGTCGCTTTGGCAGGTTGATTCGGAGCGGGAACGCGGCGTGGCGTACAGGTACTACACCGAGCAGGCTTATTCGCATCCGGGCTTGATAGGAACAGGGTATTTCCAATGGTGCGATCAGGATTTGACGGGTCGCGGCGATGGTGAAAACTACAACTGCGGCTTCGTGGACGTAACCGACCGCCCTTATCCTCATCAGGTTGAAGCATTGAAAACGACCGCCAAACGCCTCTACGACGTCCACGCAGGAAAAACCGAACCCTTCAACACCCCGCCCCAAAGAGCCTGCGGACACGGCGATATCCCAAACAGTTGGTAACAAACTAAATAACAATAAAATGAAACATATTAAATTTTTAATCCTCTTATTACTAACGATTTCCTGCACAGATACGGAAACCCATTTTTTAAACGATCCTGCATACCGCAAACAGGTTAAGCATGATTTCAAAGCGAAAAAGAAGATTCTGCCTCATGGCAATCTGTTTGAAGTATTTGAACGTCAAGACCTTACGACGGAAGAACGCGAGGCGCTTGAGTTCCTGTATGCCTATATGCCGGTAGCCGATATTATGAACAAAGATGGGGCGTACTTCCTTGAACAGACGCGGTCGTCGCTTCAGACAAAAGCCGAAATGGAATGGGGCGCACAGATTCCGGAGATGATTTTCCGTCATTTCGTACTGCCTGTGCGCGTCAATAACGAAGACCTTGACAATGCCCGTCCCATCTTTGCTAAAGAGCTGAAAGACAGGGTAAAAGGCATGTCCATGCGCGAAGCGGTACTTGAAATCAACCACTGGTGCCATCGCCACGTAGTCTATACTCCTTCCGACCAGCGCACTATCGCGCCGCTTGCTGCCGTCAAGACCGCTCAGGGCAGATGCGGCGAGGAATCAACGTTCACCGTTACCGCCCTGCGTTCCGTCGGTATCCCTGCCCGTCAGATTTATACACCGCGATGGGCGCATACGGACAGCAATCACGCTTGGGTAGAGGCTTGGATAGACGGCAAATGGTATTTCTTCGGCGCCTGCGAACCGGAACCAGTGCTTAATCTCGGTTGGTTCAACGGCCCTGCATACCGCGCCCTGCTGCTCCATACGCGCGTTTTCGGTAAATACGACGGGCCTGAAGAAGTGATGATGCGGACAGCAAACTTCACCGAAATAAACGTTTTGCCCGATTACGCGCCGACAGCGCGAGGCATGGTTACCGTTATTGACGGCGACGGCAAACCGGTCAAAGACGCAAAGGTAGAGTTCATGATTTTCAACGGGATGAGTTTCTCGTCCGTCCTGACGGCAAAAACCGACAAGAAAGGTCAATGCTCCCTCACGGCCGGTAAAGGCGATATGTTCATCTGGGTTACCAAAGACGACAAAGTCGGTTGCGGTAAACTGACTTTCGGCAATGACCTAACTTTGCTCGTTATATTAGATAAAAAAGCGTCCGAACTGCGAGGATTTGACCTTGATATTATCCCGCCGGCGCCCGGAAGCGTTCCTGCGGAAGAAGAAGTAACAGATGATATGAGGCAGGCAAATTCGCGCAGGATGGCTGCCGACGATTCGCTTCGTAACGCTTATACGGCAACGTTTCTCTCTCATAATCAGGCGCTTGCCGAAGCAGCCGCCCTTGGATTGGAAGACACTCGTGTGGCGTCTTTTTTGGAAACAAGTCGCGGTAATTGGCGCGAGATACTTGCTTTTCTTCAAAAAACGCCTGCCGAAAAGCGTTCCGATGCTGTCGCACTGCTTAGTGTCATCTCTGCAAAAGACCTTCAGGACACGCCGGCTGAAACGCTTTTTTCGCATATAGATGAAACAATCAACAACAAATCGCCCCTGTACGTGAATTATATCCTTAACCCGCGCATAAGCAACGAATTACTTACGCCGTACAAAAAAGCATTACGTTCGCTTTTCACGGAAGAGTTTGTTGCTCAGGCACAACAGAACCCCGAACTCGTTGTTGAATGGTGCAAAAAGGAACTGACACTAATAGATGAACTTAACCCTCAGCGTATTATGTCAAGCCCTGCAGGAATCGCCCGCGCTCGCGTTTGTGATGCAGGTTCGCGCGACATCTTTTTCATCGCCCTCTGCCGCAGTCTTGGCATACCTGCAAGGAACGAACCTGTTGCACGACGACTGCAATACTTCAGCGATGAATGGCACAACGTTGACTTTACCGGCGAAAAAGAGACCTTGCTGCCGACGGGATTTGTACAGGCGTCTTTCAACAATCCGACGGACAAACTCCCCTACCCCATTTACCGTCAGCATTTTACAATCTTTCGTATTGAAGACGACGGCGCTCTCTCGCCCCGCAATTATCGCGGCGGTGGACGGGGCGGACGTTTTGGCGGCGAACAAGGATCTGGTTTCGGAGGCGGACAAAGGCAGGGACAAGGCGCCGGTTTGCTGCAAGAACCTCTGGAAGCTGAAACAGGCGCTTATATGCTGCTTTCAGGTACACGTATGGCCGACGGCAGCGTTCTCGCACACATTGAGTTTTATACTATTGAAGAAGGCAAAACAACTCAAACTCAACTTATTGTACGCGATGGCGCTGTAAATGTGCAGGTTATAGGCAACATGAATCCCGAAGCGCAGTTTTTGCCGGCTTCGGTAACAGCTTCATCCGAAGACGAAAAGCGCTCTATACTCTCCGTTACAGGTCGCGGATGGTTTGTACTCGGCATCCTCGGCGCACAACAAGAGCCTACTAATCACGCACTTAACGACATTGCCCGTACAGCCAAAGAATTTGAAGATTGGAACCGCAGCATTTTATTGCTTTTCCCTGATAAACAAGAACTTAGCAAATTCAATATCAATGAATTTAAAGGTTTGCCTTCTACAATCACTTATGGCATAGACATTAACAACATTGCAGCAGAGCTTGTTAAAGAACTCAAACTGACTGACACAAAGACTTTGCCGATATTCGTCATCGCAGATTCATTCGGCAGAATAGTCTATGTATCACAAGGTTACACTATCGGTATAGGCGAGTCAATGCTTAAAGTTATTGAAAAGTTATCAAAATTATAACCTTTAAAACAAATTTTTTAGATAAAAGTTTTGATTTTGAGAAAAATGATTTATCTTTGCGGTTGCATGGGCGAATAATGTTGTCCATGACATAATGAATTTGT
>JAISTJ010000010.1 GCA_031272655.1 Tannerella sp. | reverse complement strand
TGTCGAAACGGATGCTGCTTTTGGTTGTCGGCTTCGCAACTATCCCTGTAACAGTTACTTCTGCGCCAAGATTTGGATAGTAAAGTTTCTTGCCCAAGGGTTCCACGTCGCCAAATACCCGCCTCGCAAACTCCTCGCTGATAAGTACGTTTTCCGGATTCGACAAGTTATGCTCACCTGCAATAACCTTAAAATCAAGTATTTGCATGAAAGACGTATCGGTTACAATAATAGACGCCGTAAACATATCCTCGTCTGAGCGCACAGCCTCATCAGGCATAAATCGAAAGAGTGACTTCCTCTCAATACCTTGATATTCCGTTAAATCAACGAAATGTTTCTCATTGTTAGGGTTCCAGACTCCCGAAAACCGCCAGGGACCCTGATGGTTGGAATCTTCCTGCGTGGTAACATATATCCTGTCGAGCCGGCTGTTGAAGCGGTCGGTCATCAGTTCATTATACGCATAGAATATCGGACAAAGACGCTAAAACACTGATCGAACAGTTGAAGCGGTCGGTCATCAGTTCATTATACGCATAGCGCGAGATAATGATAACGCACGCTAAACTAAGCCCCATCCCCAATACGTTGATACCCACATACATTCGATAATGCATCAACGATTTCATTACAATAGAAATCAATTTTGCCATATATTTATTTTTTATTTGCGAAGCACGATTTCTTCCGCATTTCCAAAATTATCATAGCCGGTAACTATTATCTTGTCGCCGGCGTTCAGGCCGTTGAGTATCTCGTACTGGCGGGGGTTCTGGCGACCTATTGAGACTTGTGTTTTGCGAGCGCGTTCGCCTGTCTCGTCCACGCGGAAGACCCACTGCCCGCCGGTGTATTGGAAGAAGTTGCCGCGCTCTACCACTAAGGCTTCTTCCGGCTGCTCAAGTTCTATCTGCACACGGTAACTCTTGCCTATGCGCACGTTGTCGGGACGCTCATCAGTGAAGACAAGGTCAACCTCGAATTGGCGATCGCGCACCTCTGGGTTTATCTTAGTGATTTTCAACGGATAGCGTGCGTTCTGATACGTTATCGAGGCAGGCAGCCCAAGCGCTATGCGGTCTATATAGTACTCGCTGACTTTAGTGCTAATCTTAATCTGGTCAATAAGTTTCAGTTCGCCTATATTCTGCCCTGCGCTTACGCGCTCGCCGGGTATTACGCTGATGAAACTGACTTGCCCGTCAACCGGCGCCCGCACTATCAGTTTGTCCAACCGCTCAAGGCTGCGAGCGAAACGCCTTTCTTCACGCAGCAAGTCGCTACGCATCAGTTCGGTCTGGATACTGTTAAGCAGCGAATCGTGCCGCAGTTCTTCAAGCAGCAGGCGTGTATTCTCTTGATTGTATTTGTAGGCGTCTTCCGCTACCTCAAACTGCGCTTTGCTCTTGATCCCGATGTTAAACTCCTCACGGTCAAGCATAATCTCTTTCTGCTGTTTTTCCAACTGATAGACAGTCTCAAGGCTTTGCCGCTTCAGTTCGGACGATTGCCGTTCCATCTGTATCTCTTTTTCACGATACGAAACCTGCTGTTTGGCAAGGTTATCGCGCTCGTCCTCTATGGTGCGCACGAGTTCGGGGTTTTTCAACACAAGAATAGTGTCGCCGGCATGAAGCAGAGCGCCATCTTCGGCAACTATTCGGTCAACACTGCCCGCTTCCTCGCTGTTCAGTTTGATAGTCAGTTTAGGCTGGATAAGTCCCTCAACATCAAGGTATTCAAGAAATTTGTCCTGTTTTACGGTGGCGATTGTCAGTTTGTCGGCATCGTATTTGAGCCGTTGTGGACCGGAGGCCGCTATCAGCATGTAAATCAGCAGCCCCACGAACGCTGTCCCCGTTATCAGATAATATTTATACCGCACAATAAACGGCTTTTTCTTCAATTGTATGTCCATGATTTATTTTTATTTAATGAGCAACGAATAGTCTTCCGTTAGTGGAATATTTTTCTTAAAATCGTAGAGTGTAACGCTGCGAAGCGAGTAATAGAGCGCCCAATAGTTGTATAAAGCAGTGATATAGCTGCGTTTAGCCGCATCTTTTTCGCTGATTGAAGCATTGAGGTCGAGAATAGTGGATTTGCCGAGCAGGTACAGTTTTCGCGCAACTTCGCTGCGGTGAGCGGCAGTCTGGTCGGTTCGAGCCGCGACTTCAATGTATCGCGGCTGCACGTTGAACTGTTTGACAAGTTTTATCATCTTCTGCTCAAAATCGTTCTGTTCCTGCTCTGTCTGCGCAAAAACGAGGTCGCGCCTCGACTTAGCAACCTGTACCTGCCCTTTGCTGCGCCCCCAATCGAGTATCGGGAATGAAATTCCTATTTCTATATATTGCTGATTTACAGGATTTTGATATGCTGCGCTGATGGTGTTCCTTGTCTGTCCCAGTCCGAGTTGCATGAACAAATTGGCTTTCAGACCGGCATTACCCTTTGCCGAAGCCACAGAACTTTCGCTCTCGGTACGTTTCAGCTTGATATTCAGTATGTCCGGACTGTTTTCAAGAGCTAACCTCAGCGCCTCTTCTATGTTTATAAATTGTACCGGCAGGACATCATCTGTCTGAGTTACAATCTGTTTAGCGTCTTTTATACCCAGAAACGAGCGCAATTCTTCCATGCAGTCGTCCACGTCCAACTGTGCGCTGATGCGGTTACTCTCCTCCTGAAGCTTGTTTACTTCAAGTTGCAACATCTCGTTTTCGGAGATAGTGCCGATCTCGTAACGTCCTTTGGCAAAGGTATATAGCGTGTCGGCGTTACGATAGTTGGTCTGCGCTATGTGCAAATTTGTCTGCGCCCGCGCGAGATTGAAAAACTTCAATGTAGCGTTAGCCGCCACTAATTCAAGCGTTTCTATATACGTCTTCTTTGCCGCTTCGAAGCGCACAGGCTCAATGCGGCGATCCCACTTCAAGCTGTTGTATCCGAGCAGCGACTGACTGAATCCTACAATAACCGGCGTTGATTTGTAAGAAAAACTGTTATCATCAAGTAAATCAAGACGTTGCAATCCCGTTTGCAGGTAAAGCGAGCCGCCTGTAAGCGCAATGTTCTGGGTAACAGACAGATTGGCGTCTGTACTCAAAAGGTTTTGAGGCACAAACTGTTGCTTACCGTCCGGCAAAGTGATTGAATTAATTGTATGATTGAAGTAAGGCGACGAAGAAAACGTAAGAGACGGCAGGTAATTGGCTTTGTACCAGCAATAACTCCAGTACGACGACCTGAAGTTGTGCCTTGCATACAGCACTTCGGGCGACTGTGTGCGCGCCATCTCAACAGTCTGCTCAAGCGTAAGCGTCAGCACCATCGCCGTATCCGCCTGTTGAGCCGTTAAATTCTGCCCAAATCCAAAGGCGGATAAAAATAAGATTGCAAGCAAAAAAATATTTTTCATGTCTTTTATATAACAAAATTTATGCCAAAACATTTATATTCTTAATTATAAGTGCCTTATCATAATAAACATTCCGAAAAAATCATCAAAACAAGTGCGATTTCGCACATTTAACGTGCGAAATCGCACTTATTTCAAATTATTATTATATCTTTGCAGCTGAAATGGAGAAACAGGGAAAAATACTGATTATTGACGACAATGAGGACGTTCTTTTCGCCCTCAATGCTTTGCTTACGCCTTTATACGAGAAAATCAGGATTACGGTCAATCCGGAGAAAATACCTGATTTTCAGCGCAATTTCAAGCCCGACCTGTATCTTTTGGATATGAACTTCAAGCAGGATGCGGTCAGCGGTCGTGAAGGCTTTCAATGGCTTGCGAAAATACTTGATAATGAGCCGGATGCAGTTGTTGTAATGATGACCGCCTATACCGACACCAACAAAGTCGTGCAGGCGATCAAGGCAGGCGCAACCGACTTCATCACAAAGCCTTGGGAGAAAGAAAAACTGCTTGCCACCGTATCTTCGGCGCTGAAACTCAGCCGATCGCAACAGCAGATAGAAACCCTCAAGTCGCATGTACAGTCGCTTACCCAGACCGACGAACCTGAAATAATCGGCAAATCGGAAGGGATGCTGGCCGTTTTTGAGATGATCAACCAATTGTCCGACACGGAGGCGAATATTCTGTTGCTTGGTGAAAATGGCACAGGTAAAGACCTGATTGCCAAATATATATTCCATCACTCGCCGCGCTATGCCAAGCCGTTTGCGACAATAGACCTTGGCGCGGTGCCCGAAACGCTGTTCGAGAGCGAGTTATTCGGCTACGTAAAAGGCGCTTTCACCGATGCACGCACCGACAAAGCAGGCAGGATGGAGATAGCATCCGGCGGCACGCTGTTCCTCAATGAGATAGGTAACCTGTCGCTTCAGATGCAGGCTAAACTGCTGACAGCCATAGAGAAAAAGGAGATAACACGGCTCGGCTCCACTCGCATGCAACCTGTTGACGTCCGTTTCATCTGCGCCACCAATCTTGATATTTATGAGGCCGTTGCGCGCGGCGACTTCCGTCAAGACCTGCTCTACCGCATTAACACGCTTGAGATACGCATCCCGCCCCTGCGCGAGCGCGGCGACGATATAATCCTGCTCGCCAACTGGTTCCTGAATCGCTACGCCAACTATTACAAAAAGAATATCAGCGGTTTAACGCCGGAAGCTAAGCATAAACTGCTCACCTATCCGTTTCCAGGCAACGTCCGTGAGTTGCAGAACATCATTGAGCGTGCTGTGATACTCTCCGGTACAGGCATGTTGCAGGCGTCTGCGATCACGATACCTTCTCATCATAATAAAAAGCGCATTTCGGAAGAGACGCTTAACCTTGATATGCTTGAACGTGAAGCCATTGACAAAGCCCTCCGCCGCACCGGAGGCAACTTAGCCAAAGCCGCCGAACTGCTTGGTATCACACGTTTTTCCCTCTACAGGAAAATAAAGTGATCAGAAGTTTGCAAGGGTAGGGGAGTGTTCTGTTCTTATTTATAGTATTCCAATTTCTCTCGTTCAAATCCGTCGATAAACGCTTCAATTTCTCGTACCTTGCTTTCCGCAATCCCTGTGATGACTTCGGCCGACGCGCGAAAATCGGCATTGCGGGCTGCATCGGTCAGAGTGAGACAGGCAAGCGTGATGTATCCGGCGCAGTCCATCAGACGGCGTGAATGGAAATCGATGAATTCCTGGTCTTTCGTGTCGGCAACTGTCGGCACGAGGCGCTCGTAAACTTCGATAAGGCGGGCAAGTCGGGCTTTCAGCGGCTCAAGTTCGGCGCCGACTTCGACGGTCTGATATTCGCGCATCTGCGCAAGATAGGTGCCGGTGGTTACGTGGCGAATGGCAGCCACAACCTGAAGTTGGGTCGTTCCTTCGTAAATATTGGTAATGCGCACGTCGCGGTAAAGCCGCTCGCAGGCATAGTCTTTCATAAATCCCGAACCTCCGTGAACCTGAATACAGTCGTAGGCGTTCTGATTGGCAAATTCGGTTGCAAATGCTTTTCCGAGCGGAGTGAAAGCGTCGGCAAGTCGTTTGTATTTTTTCAGTTCGTCTTTTTCTTCTGCCGTCAGAGCGCGTTCTTTCTGTATGTCTTCCAGCGTTTTATACATATCGACAAAACGTGAAGTTTCGTAAAGTATGGCGCGGGTTGCATCGAGGCGAGCCTTGATGTTTGCCACCATTTCGTAAACTGCGGGAAATTCTATAATCGCTTTTCCGAACTGTTTGCGGTCTTTTGCGTACGACAGAGCCTCGCGGTAAGCCGCTTCCGAAATGCCGACGCCTTGAGCCATAATGCCAAGTCGGGCGCCGTTCATCAGCGACATCACATATTTGATAAGCCCCAGACGGCGGTCGCCGCAGAGTTGAGCGGGTGCGTTTTTGAAGGTCAGTTCGCAAGTTGGCGAACCTTTGATGCCCATCTTGTTTTCGATGCGGCGCACGTTGACGCCTCCGTCGCGTTTGTCGTAGATAAACATCGACAGTCCGCGTCCGTCTTTCGTGCCTTCTTCCGAGCGGGCGAGCACGAGATGGATATCGCTGTCGCCGTTGGTAATGAAACGTTTGACGCCGTTCAGTCGCCAGCAGCCGTTAGCCTCGTCGGGCGTTGCTTTCAGCATAACCGACTGGAGGTCGGAGCCTGCATCGGGTTCTGTCAGGTCCATCGACATTGTTTCGCCGGCGCACATACGGGGGATGAATTTCGCCCGCTGTTCTTCGCTGCCAAATTCGTAAATCGTTTCGGCGCAGTCCTGCAATGCCCAAATCGTACAAAAACCTGCATCGGCGCGGGCTACCATATCCGACGCCATAATAAAAACCGTCATCGGGAAGTTCATTCCTCCGAAACGGCGGGGCATCGAAAGTCCCATCAGCCCTGCCTGAGTAGCGGCTTTCAGGTTTTCGACAGTGCCGGGCGCATACGAAACGCGGTTGTTTGTCAGCGTCGGACCGGTGTGGTCAACTTCTTCGGCGTTTGGCGCTACGACTTCGCCGAGCACTTCGCCTGCTATTTCGAGCGTCTGTTGGTAACTGTCGATCGCGTCGTCGTAAGAGAACGGCGCATAGTCATATTTTTCCGCTTCGCTGAACGAGCGTTCGCGAAGTTCAACTATCCGGCGCATCAGCGGATGATGCAGATGATGTTTCAAAGATGGATTATCAGAATAAAAATTTGCCATAATTATTTTTAACTAAAAACTAAAAACTAAAAACT